>JBCCZW010000100.1:0-9714 GCA_039186805.1 Verrucomicrobiota bacterium | reverse complement strand
GGGGGAAGCGCCGGATGTCTCCTGCGACCCTCTCGCGATTAAGCAAACGATTGCGAATTTAGTGTCCAATGCGATCCACTACAACCAGGCAGGAGGAACGGTCGAAGTCTTGATCGAGCATAACCAAGATGAGGTCTCTCTTTGCGTTGCGGATACGGGCGTTGGGATTTCGGTAGTGGATTTGTCGCAGATTTTCGAGCGCTTCTATCGCGTAGATAAGGCGCGCGGAATCGATGAGGGCCGCAGCGGATTAGGTTTGGCCATTTGTAAGGCAATTTTGGATGCGCACGGAGGGAGCTTGGAGGCGCAGAGCGTTTTGGGAAAAGGCAGCCGGTTTCGATTTAGGCTGCCGCGGTAGCCGGGGGGGGAGGTTGGACTTTAGTCCGGCCATTTTTTATTGGTTGTATTCGGTCGGACTGAGGTCAAACCTTTGGGTATGGAATCCGGCTTCTTCAATCCGTATGCCCCATTGCGGATACATGGGAGAAAGCTGCCGCATTGGCAGCAGAGTGGGGCTCTGTACTTCTTGACCTGGAGGTTGGCGGATTCGGTTCCGTCTTCGATGATGCGGGATTTGAAATTTGAAAGGGATCGGTGGTTCCGATCCCGTCAGTTGCCTCTTAAAGCAGCGGATGAGTTGGAGTACCGGAGGAGGTTCTCTTTGAGGATGGAAGAGTGGTTAGATCGAGGGATGGGTAGCTGCGTTTTGAGGCAGGCTGAACTTAGAGAGATCGTGGAGGATGGAATCGTGGAAAGACTTGAGGAAGTCGAAGTCGATTCTTATGTGGTGATGCCGAACCACGTTCATGCAATTGTGAAGGTAGATGGAAATCGTTCGCTGCCGCATATCGTGAAGGCCGCTAAGGGAAGGTCGGCGAATAGACTGAATCGGGCTTTAGGATTGAAGGGGCGTTTGTGGCAGAGTGGGTATTGGGATCGGATTATCAGAGATATGTCTCATCTGTATCGGTGTCGGAGATACATTGAGCGCAATCCAACCAAAGCCGGACTCGGAAAAGAAGAGTTCTCTTTGAAGTTAGGAGAGAAGGTGTATGAGTAGTTGGGCTGAAGCCCAACCTCCCGTTGCTCGACTTTTGGCGATTAGAGGCTTTGGCGGGTCGGACTAAAGTCCAACCTCCTAGGCTATTAGGTGGTTGGGGAAGTCTTCGATGCGTTCGCAGGCGATTTGCTCCATGACTTGCTGGAGCTGGCGCTTGAGCATGATGATGGTGTGGTCCCCTCCCTTTTTGCCGAGGGCGCCTACGCCGTACATAAAGGAGCGGCCGAGGAAGGCGAACTTGGCTCCGGATGCGAGCGCGGTGGCGATATCGGGGCCGGAACGAATTCCGCTGTCCATCATTACAGTCGTTTTGTCGCCGTACTTTGATGCCAGATGCGTCAAGGGATCGATGGTCGATTGGCCGGAGTCGAGCTGGCGTCCTCCATGATTGGATACAATGAATCCGTCGGCTCCTAGTTCGATGACCTTTTCAGCGTCTTCTTCCGTTACGATGCCTTTGACGACCAGTTTTCCTTTCCAGCGATCGCGGATGGATTTGATCTTGTCGGTGGTGAGTCGTCCGGAGAATGTCTTATTCATGAAGAGACCGAGGTGCTTCATATTGAGGCCTTTGGGGATGTAGGGCTTCATGGTTTTGAATTCCGGGATGCCAGCGAAGAGTTGCGAGAACGACCAGGTGGGATGAGTGGTCATCTGAAGGACGTTTCGCATGTTCATCTGCGGGGGAATTGATAAACCGTTGCGGATCTCTTTGGGGCGATAGGCGAAGGTAGGCGTGTCGGCGAGGATGACTAGGGCTTTGCAACCCGCTTCGGCGGCTCGATCGAGCAGTTTGTCGCGTAGTTCGGTTTCTGCTGGGTGATAGAGTTGGAACCAGAAATTTCCTTCAGTGAGTTCGGAAACCGTTTCGATGCTGGCGGTCGCAACGGTGCTGAGGGTAAAGAGTATGTTGTTGTCGTGGGCGGCTTTGGCGAGAATCTCCGTGCATTTGGGCCACATGAGCCCCTGAAGACCGATGGGGGCGATGCCGAACGGCGCTGAGTAGGTTTGGCCGAATAGTTCCGTGCTTTGGTTGCTGCCGGGATAGTCGCGAAGGTAGTAAGGGCGGAGACGACGTTCGCGGATCTCTTCTGTATTGCGGCGAAGATTGACTTCGGAAAAGCAGCCCCCTTCGAGATAGTCGAATGCGAAGCCAGGCATGCGTTTGCGGGCTTTATCTCGTAGGCGCTCGATGGATGGGTATTCGGAGTTAAATGCGTCTGCCATTGTTCTTTGCGTTAGGATAACGCAAAGAGATCTCGAACGCTCTGGTCAATGGTATATAGCTTCTTAGCACAAATGAGCCAAATAGCGCATTTTTCTTTAGGATAAGGGGTTATGATTGGGCGTTTAGCTTTTTGCGATTGGCTTTGGGGGGTGTGGCCTAGCGTTTTTTGCTCACGAGGTTGGCGAGGCCTCCGTCGACTCCGATTATTTGACCGGTGATCCATGATTGATTGGAAGAGAGCAACCAAGCGATGGCTTGAGCCACATCGCTGGGCCGACCTATACGGCCTAGGGGATGCATGGCTTGAGAGGCCTTTAAGGAGTGCGCGTTTTGAATGATCGGTTGAGACATTTCGGAATCGACGAGTCCGGGAGCTACGCAATTTACTCGGATACCGTAGCTGGCGTAGGTGGCGGCGCAGGAAAGGGTGAGTCCTTGTATGCCCGCTTTTGCGGCGGCGATGGCGTCATGGTTTGGGAGACCTTGTCGTCCGGCGGCAGAGGAGACGAAAACGATGGAGCCGCCGTTCTTCATCATGAGTTTGGCGGAAGAGCGAATCGCGGCGCAGCAGGGTTTGAGATTCTTGTTTATGACGCTTTCAAACTCCTCGGGAGTGGTGAGGTGAGCGGGTTTGAGGAGAATCGATCCGACGCAGACTGCGAAGCCGTCAAGGCGTCCGTGTCTTTGATTAAGTTCTCCAAAGAAGCTATCGACGGACGACCAAGAGTCTGTATCGACTTCCTGGATATCCGTGTCGATCAGCTCGTCCAGTCCGGCTGCTTTGGCGGGGTTTCTCACTCCAGCGACGACGGTATGGCCTGCGGTCGTCAGCTCCTTTGCGAGAGTTTTGCCAATGGAGCCGGTCGCTCCAAGAATAGCGTAGATTTTTTTCATGAAGGTGTATCAGCAAAGAGGGAGTTCGGCGGTTTTGCTTGAGGGACATTGAGGTCCGCGGGCTTTGATGGCGGCCGCATCGGTTTTAATTCTCGAGAGTTCGCTTTCTGAGATGCGCTTGAGATTCTTGAGCTGCATGGTCATTCGCGGGTTGCCTTCGATGCGCTTTCTGTTTCGGTCCAAGAAATCCCAATACAAAGTGGTAAAAGGGCAGGCGTCCGGACCGGTACGCTTGTCAGGCTTGAAGCGGCAGCTTTTGCAATAATTGCTCATTCGGTTGATGTACTTGCCGCTGGCTGCATAGGGCTTTGAGGCCATTATGCCGCCGTCGGCAAACTGAGACATGCCGAGGGTGTTGGGCAATTCGACCCACTCGACGGCGTCCACATAGACTGCGAGGTACCATTGGTGCACTGCTTTTGGTCGTACGCCGAGGAGCAGCGCGTAGAGTCCGGTGACCATCAAACGCTGGATGTGGTGGGCGTAGCCGCGATTCATGGTTTGCGTCACGACTTCTTGGATACATCGCATAGGAGTCTCGCCGGTCCAGTAGAAATCTGGCAGGGGTTCCTGAGCATCTAGTTCGTTCATTTCTAGATATTCAGGCATTTTGAGCCAGTAGAGGCCCCGGACGTATTCGCGCCAGCCGAGAATCTGGCGGATGAATCCCTCTACAGATTCGATGGGCGCGCGTCCAATGCGGTAGGCTGCTTCGGCGGCTTCAACGACTTCGCGCGGATGAAGGAGCTTGAGGTTGAGGGATGACGCGAGGAGCGAATGGTTTAGAAAAGGCCTGTTCGTCCACATCGCATCCTGGTACTGGCCGAAGTGCGGTAGGCTATCCTCGATGAATGCGGCGAGGGCTTTGAGGGCTTCCTGTCGAGTCACTGGCCAAGAGAATACTTCAAGCGAACCGGGGTGTTCTGGAAACCGCTTTTCGACGTCTCCCATGACCTCTCTTGTGATTGAATCGGGGGCTAGGGTTTGTCGATTCGAGTCCGAGCGGGGAGCTGTCTTTCCGAAGGAACTGCGATTGCTTGCGTCGTAATTCCATTTGCCGCCTGTCGGCTGATCGCCCTCCATGAGAATGGAGTGCTTGCGCCTTAACTGACGGTAGAAGTATTCCAGTCTGAGTTGTTTTCTACCTGCGGCGAATTCCGTAAACTCCTCTGGGGTAGAGTAAAAGGTTGTGTCTTCGAGTACTTCGAGAGGAGTTGAGAGGTTTGAGCAGGCGCGCCTGAGTTCCTCTAAAATTCTGTATTCTCCGGGGAGGGTTGCGACGACTTGATTGATGCGACAAGTGTTTAGGGTTTCGGCGAGAGCTTCTTCTAGGGAAGCTTCTGAGGGGCGATCGTTGATGTTTCGGTAGTGAACGCTGTAACCCTGTTGCCGAAGGTCCTCCGCAAAGTGCCGCATCGCGGAAAGGAAGAGGGTGGTTCTTTGCTTAGAGGACCAAACGTATTTGGATTCCTGATGCAGCTCAGCCATCCAGACGATGTCTCTGTCCTTGTCGCATTGTTGGAAGGCGGGCGTATCCGTTGTTAGCTGATCTCCGAAGACGACCAGCAGTTTGCTTGGATTTCCGTTCCCCATCCCTAGCGGTTTTTGAAGCGAGATTTCGCGATTCAAGAGAGACTGATAGCAAGCGTCATTAGCAGCATCGTGGTTGCAGGGACCGACTTTTTAACCGGATCCTGAACCTTTAAGTGCATGACGATCGCGCCAATCATTAGGAAGGCGAGCGCCCAAGCGGCGGGAACCACGATTTCGGGGATCCAGACTCCGGCGATCAGCGCGCAGGCGAGAAGTACTTTGGCTCCACCGATGGCGTAGAGGGCCTTTTCTGGGAGACCGTAAGCGGCAAATTCCTCTGGCAGGTTGTGAGCGGATGCGGGACGATAGGGCGTTTCTTTTGCGAAACGGAGCAGCCAGACATTTAAGATTCCGAGGCCGCAGGCAATTTGCAGTATAATTTTTAGTGTATCCATGATATTGTGACGGTTGCAATCGCGATCATGAGATCGCTTGGGTTGTGGTTTTGGCCGCTCGGTTTGCAAAGTCTGGAAGGGCATTAACACGAGCGTAGGGCAATTCGAGCACCTTACTTAGGCTGTAGTAGGAGTTCAGTCCTCCGACGCCGACGAGATTGAGTTCCTGAAAATCGATGTATCCGTCGGGGCTGACTGCTTGGTCTTCGACATAGAGGTCTTGTATGCTTCCAATCACCAAAGTGGTTCCGTTGAGCTCGATCGGAATGGTTTGCTCTAGCTTCAGACTGTACTTCAAGCGACTTTCTGCGACGAAGGGAGCTGGGCAGTCCTTTCGATACTCTTCGGTAAGTCCGACCTCGCCGAACTCTGAGATTGAAGACTCGAATTTGGCGGAAGTGTAATGAGCGTTTTCAGCAAACTCAGCCTGAACCGAGTTGACCGTGCAGGATCCGTTTTGCTGGAGGTTCAAATAGGTGTCGCGACGGAATTCGCCGTGGGGGCGGAGGATGAACCCTATGAGGGCGGGATTGCTGCCGAGGTGCAGAATCGAGCTGAAGATTGCGAGGTTTGGGGTCCCGTTCGAGGCAATCGTACCTATTAGATTTGCGGGTTTAATTCCGGTGACGGAGTTAATCAGATTCAGACGGCGAACGCGGCTCTCAGCCTTTAGATCTGCTTGCGAGTATTCCATTATGTATAACTAAGAACAATTTAAGAACTGAACATGTCATGTTTATGCATCGAATATCGCTTCAAAATATGGTTCAATCAATTCATTATGCGAGAATGAACTGATTCATGAATACCCAAAGATTGTTCATGAGAGGTATTCAATTTGCATCAGTTGAATCCTTCTCATTCTAGGCGACCCACGCTCAGTCGAGTCCTGATCCGCACGCGCGTTCACAGGTTCTGCGTCGAGTGGAGTCGGTAGAGGTCCCCGCCCATTACAGAGAGTCGAAGGTATCTCGACCTTCGCTACGTGTGGCGGATTGGCTTCGCGTGTTAGCCTGGTCTTGGCGCGAGAGAGCTCCGAACTGAGTTTTTCGAATGCCCCGCTGTGTACGGCGGGGTGGTTTATTCGACGATGAGTTTTCCCTTCATGATGGCATAGTGCCCAGGGAAGCTGCAGATGAAATCGTAGGTACCTGCGGCGGGGGCCGTGAAGCTTATGGTTGCGCTTGCTCCTCCTCCAATAAGCTTGGTGTGAGCGATCACTTCGTCGCCTTCTGGAATGTACTCGGTCGCGGCGGCTGCGGCCGATTTAGCGCCGAAGGCGGCTAGATCGGTGCCGGCTTTCAGCAGAACGAAGTTGTGACCCATCGCTTGCTTGGGTAGCTTGCCGGTGTGGTTGAGCGTGAGCGTTACCTTTGACCCTGCGGGGACGCGCAGTTCGGTTTTGTCGAACTGCATCATGTCGTTGGATCCAAGTTCGATTTTGACTTCGCCCCCAGACACTACGGCGACCGATGCCGCCATTATTATAAAAGAGATTAGCTGTTTCATAGTTTCCATGGAACGATTGTATTAGTCGGATGAATTTCGAATCTGAGCTCTTAATCCTGTTCATTTTCTGCCCTCCCTTTCAGCAATGCTAGAACTGCGCCGCGGCAGGATGCCGCCGCTCCTGGCTGTGGATGATCCTGCTGGAATAGAGCTGATTACCAACGACGACGTTTTATCAGTAGTTGGATGAGGAGGGTTCGTCTGTGAGATAGCTTTGAATTGTTTCCTTAGCGAATCGTTCACCGGCTTCCGGGTCCCATGTCAGCTCGCCGGAGTCCAGTTGGGCGGCGTAGCCGAAGTGATGTTCGAATTGGCTGCGGCCCTCGACTTTGCTTCGGAGCGCGAAGCGCTCGTTGCTGGCGTATATTTCGCTCCAGGCTTTGCGGACGGCTGCCCAGTAGGGGCCGGTGTTCTCCCAATATTCGTCGGCTTTTGCGAGAGAAGGAGACTGGATGAGTTCGTAGCGGTCTATGCCGATTTCGTGACCCCGGTATGCGGGGCTATCGCTCGAATCGCCCGCGACGCGCTTCCAGTTGTTTTGTTCGTGAACCCAACCTGTAGGGGTAATGATGATACGGTGAAAGCCTTCCATGACGTTGTAGTCTTCGCGGACGCTGTACTCGCGGCGAGGGAGCGGTCGCCATGAGTTTTCTCCTGTCCATGCGGAGCGATTTCCTTCATGCGTCCAACGTCCGAGGGCTTCGTAGCGTGGAGAGTCGTCCACTTGCCAGACGGCCTGGGACCAAGTTCCTTCGACGGCTTCAGGAGAGGGAGTGAAGCGTTCCCAGGCGCCGTTGCCGCGAAATTTATGGAGATCGACGTCTTGGTAGGTCCAGTCTTGTCTCCAGTGCTTCATTACCATGGGCCCCATAACGGAGCCGTCTTCTTGTTGGAAATACATGACAAGCGTGTGTTGAAGGCTGATGAAGTCGCCTTTGTCCTCGAGAATGCGGACTTGCTCGGTGGTCCATGAGTGATAGGGGCGGACTGGCTTGTGCTCCGCGAAGAGTCCCATCGTTTCCAGGAAGTGAAAACTGGCTTTGTAGTCGCCCGCTAATGACAAAATCGCGGCGCGATCTTTTTTGAAGGCGTCGTTTGTGGCCGCGATGTCGGCAAGCGGGAGCGGGCGGGGCTCCGCGAATTCGACGGGGGTGCCGCGCGTCATGCCGCCGCGCGGGTCGGCTACTTCGTAGGGAAGCTTGCCCCAGCTAAAGACGTAGGCATCGGGCTTTTCTTCCTCGTTTTCAGCTACGGGCGCCGCTTGTTGTTCCGGTTCAGGTTCGGGATCCGTGGGAAGCGAATTGGATGTAGTTTGGCAGCCGCTAGTGGCAAGGGCTATGAGGGCGCCGACAATAGAGTAGAGAGATTTCATTGGCGAATTTAGAGCGGTTTATACAACTAGTGGTTTACTGATCTTTTTTGCGGTCCAATCTATAAGGAAAAGAAAAATAAGAGTCAATCCGACCAAGGGCAAGAAGACTGCGAGGGCGACGGCGAACCATGCGATCCAAGCGGGTATGGTTTTTGCCGGCGTTTTGCGGGGAGCGCCTATTGTGCCGATGGGTTTACGTTTCCACCACATCCATACTCCAGTGACTGACATGGCGATGAGCAAGAGGCATGAGATGACGGCTAAGACTTTGGTGGCGAGTCCGAAAATACTGCCGACGTGGATAGGATAGAAAAGGAGAACTGCCTTTGTTTGCCAAGGGAGATCATCGTTTGTCGCAAAAGCGAGCGTCTCTCCGGAGAAGCGGTCTATGAAGATAGCTGCTCTATCGGAGAAAGGCTCTTTGGTATCGGTTGTGATGCTGAAGGCGTCGTTCGACCCCGAGTGCGGCAAATCGAGGCCAAAGCCGGCTTTGTGGAAGTCAAAGTGGTTAAATCCAGTCGCGACCGCTTGGTCGATTGAGATTGCGTCAGAGTCTGCGGGCATTTCGGCCCCCTCTTCTACGACTGATTTGGGAGGGCTTATGAAGAATTCAGGAAAACCGCCGCTCAAAAATACGCTAGCGCGGAAGGCGGTTCCCCAGACTTTCGTGAAAAGCAGGCCCGTCACCATGATGGCGACGATGAATATCGAGAGGTAGATGGCAGGGATTGCATGCCAGTCTCGGAGCAGAGAGCGGACACTGCCTTTGTTTCGCGGTATCCAAACGCCCCTTACTTTGCCTTTTTTACGTGGCCACCAAAGATAGGCTCCCGTCAGTACCGTGATGATGGTCCAAGACACAGCGACTTCTACGATGATTCGGCCTGGCGTGCCTCCCATGAGGCGCCTATGTATGGCTAGGACCACTCGGAAGAAGCTGGTTTCGTTGTCGAGCGTCCCGGCGATTTTTCGGTTTCGGGGATTGTAGTAGTAACGGAGGAGCCCGCGCGTACCGTTTGGGCCGCTTACTTCCGCGAACCCTTCCCAATTGCGTGCGGGGTCTTTGGATACATTTATGAAGTGGAGTTTGTGGGTCGGGTCTCTTTCCTCGACGCGATTCGCGAATGTGTCGAAGCCCGCGTGGACATGGGATATTCCTTCATTGAGCATGATTTCGGGGTACATGACTCGTTCCAGTTCAGGCTTGAAGACATAAAGAGCTCCTGTGATGGAGACGATGACAAGGACGGGAGAAATTAGCAGACCGGCCCAAAAGTGCCATCGCCAAACGGCTTGATAGACCTTGGCGGAAAACCTTTTTGTGATGGAGTTTGCGGGAAGGGACGTCAAAGGAAAATGGGCTAGGCGCTTGGGCCGCCGACGTTATCAGTTCAAACTGGCAGGCTTAGCCTATCGCGTTTATTGCGGCTCTGATGATTCGAGCTTCGCCGAGCAGTCCTGGATGGACTCTCGGCGAGAATTTTAAGTTCAAATGGGGATCGGTTTCCCTGGAGAGGCGGTCGATCAAGAGATTCGCGGGGCGAGCTTTAGGAAAGCAATCTGGACCGGCAGCAAAATGGGAGAGTGACTCGTAGAGGGCTTTTATCGAAGCGGCGGCGAACAATGCCGCTGTTGCGGCTTTTACGGAAAATCTGTATTTCAT
>JBCCZW010000099.1:0-9731 GCA_039186805.1 Verrucomicrobiota bacterium | reverse complement strand
ATTCAAATTATGTATATACGCTTCGAAGGACTCGCGCGGAGACGCATAGCGAGTCACCTCATGCGTCGCCCCCGCTGGCCTCCTCGCCGGCACGATTCCGCATCCAGGTTGATAGCACCACATCCCAAAAAGATTGTTCCCCTCTCTCGCAAAACGCGAAGTTCCCCAACCGCTCTCTACGGCCGCCTGAGCCAAAGCCAACGAAGGCGGAATCACATCCACTCTCGATAGAAGGTCCTTGAAAGTCTCGGCGTCCGTCGCCGTTACCTCCTCGAAATCATAGCGAACCCTAATTTCATTTAACTTCTCCAATCGCCCTTCGCTCAGCTTTCCTTTTCTTTGGAAATAAGCCTCGAGTTCGCCGATCTCGCTACGCTCCTGGAGCAAGCGAATATTCACCTCTTCCACCAAGGGAGCGAGGAAATCGAAGAAAGCCCGCTTACGCTCCGCAATGCTCTCGATCGCCTTGAAATCCGGCAAAGGCTCGTCCGGCTTCTTCATAGGTAAGGGAATGAACGGCTCCGCGAAAAAAGCAGCCATGACCAAGACCACCACGCAAAGGGCTCCCAGCCAGAGGCGGCGACGGTTAACGTCGTCTTCGCGGTCAATACCACGCACCCACTTAAGATCTACGCGTCTTCCCAAAACAAGAGGTCGTTTCAAAGCCCTCCGGCTCTGTTAAAAATCGACGCGTCTCAAGTGCAGAAACACATCTCCATCCATCCAATACTCGATATACTTCGCCTTCGACTGCACCCGGTCCGTCCAGCCGTACTCTTGCTTTCCCGCATTCGCGGGAGAAACCAATTCGCGCTTGCCATGCCACCAATTACGATAACTGGCAAATCGTTCATTTGATATTTTCACAATCAGCTCCTTGTCCTTGTGGGCAGGATACAGCTGCAGGAAAACGTTCTCCTCCTTGTCCACCTTCACATCGCGAACGATATTCGAATTAATGGAAATCGCCACGTAAGGCCCAAAAGTAGGGGCCTCGGTCGATTCATCCGCCGGTCGCCTTGGCTCGGCCGTCTGCGCCTGCAATGCCGAAAGTCCGAGGACCGAAAAAAAGCCGAATGCGAATAAGCTGAGAGTCTTCATCCTTGTTAACCTGAGCTCTCAAACGAGAAAGTCAAAATATCAGCGCTCCGAGTTCCGAGAGGTGGAATGCATGAAATATTAAGCTGCCACTTCCAATTAGACAACGCTTGCGGAAATTCCATTTAATCGAATAACTAACGATAAGCACCATCCAACCAATGAGTAAGGGCATTCTATCCTCTCCTCCCAAAAGGAAAAAGAACCCCATCGCGGCGACTGTGGAGTATCTCGCCCTACGGTCGATAGTCGCCGTCTTGCGCATTCCTCCCCTAAGGGCAGCCTACGTTCTCTCTGAAATCGTTTTGTTTAGCCTCTACTTTTTGGTGCCGCGGTTTCGAGCGCGCAGCCTAGAACAAATGGAAACCGCATTCGGCGAGAAACTGACCAGCGACGAAAAATACGATCTCTTGAGTCAGTCTATCCGCTACAATGCTTGGTTTTGGGCCGATATGTTCATTGCTCCTTACCTGCTCAGAAGAAGAAGCTACCAAGAGCAGGTCGATTGCTCCAGCATTACCCAACTCTTGGACTCTCTCGAAGTTCCTGGAAAATCCGGCTTCCTAATGGTCAGCTCTCACCAAGGAGCGCCCGACATCATTTCTCTCGCGCTGGGCACGCTCGGCTACAAGACCGGCGTCGTCGCCCGTCCTCCCGACAACAAATACATCAGCTCTTTCATACAAAAAGGACGGGAAGGCTTCGGACGCACTGAATTCGCCAAAAACGGGGCCCTTCGCCCCGCCTACAAACATCTGAAATCAAACGGCATCCTCGGGCTTCAAATCGACCAGGATGCGGGCGACACGGGAGTTTTCGTCCCATTTTTCGGAAAACTCGCTTCTACCCACAAAGGTCCCGCTACGCTCGCCCTCATGAGCGAAATGCCTACCTACATGGTCTTCTGTATTCGAGTCGAGGCAAGAGCTTTCAAATTCAAGCTTTTCGTCGAGGAACTCCCAAAGTTCCCAAGCGATCCCATCGACGACGAAACCATCTACCAACTCACTACCGCCATGACTAAACACGTGGAAACTTACACCGAGAGATTTCCAGAACAGTACATGTGGCCTCACCGACGCTGGAAAACTCGCCCCAAATCCGAAAGCCTCATCGCTAGAACGAACCCACAACCGAAGCAAGCATCCGGGCGCCAAGAACTTGCAAGCAAGAGCTAAGCGATCTTTTGGAACTTGCATATACCTTCTGCGGACCTGATAGCATTCGAAACCTAAAATGATCCAGCGACTCGGCAGGCAAGGAATAAACGTAATCAGCGAATTCGGGGGAATCGCCCTGTTTGGGGTCACTTCCATAAGCGCAATCGTATCGCAAAGGCATATCCGAGAAAAGATTAGTCGATCAATATACGAAATTGGCGTCCGCTGCGTCCCTATCACACTCATCGTCGGCCTTTTCATGGGCCTTGTTCTCGGACTGAACCTCTTTTACGTTCTCGCTAAATTCAGCTCCGAAGCCGTCTTGGGCCAAGTCGTAGCTCTCGCGGTTATCCAACAAATCGGCCCTGTCTTCACGGCTATCATGATCGTCGCTCAAGCCGGCTCGGCTCTCTCTGCCGAAATAGGCATCCAAAGAAACGCCGAGCAAATCGACGCCCTCCAAACCATGCGAATCAATCCGAAAGGTTTCCTCGTCTCGCCCCGCCTTTTCGCCGCCATTCTCTGCTTTCCCATCCTAACGGCCCTGTTTAATCTCGTCGGCATTATCGGCGGACATATCACCGGCGTGGAACTTCTCGGCGTCGATCATGGCTCTTACTGGAATCGTATCTATGAAGGCGTAGCATTCATAGACGTCATGCATAGCATGCTGAAAGCTTTGATCTTCGGCGTATTGACGACCATCATATTCACTTACCAGGGCTTTTTCACCAACCTCATTTCTTCAGTTCCAGGCGCTCGCGGCGTCTCCCAGACTACGACTCGAGCGGTCGTTATCTGCTGCATATCCATCCTGGCCTGCAACTACGTTTTAACCTCTTTCATGCTCGCAAAATGAGCGACCCCCAAAATCTGCGAATTCGCGGCCTCTCGAAGGCTTTCGGGAAACAGGTCATTCTGGATGCGATCGATCTGGATATACCGCTCGGCTCTCACACGACAATCATCGGTAAAAGCGGAATCGGAAAGTCTGTCCTCCTAAAATGCATCGCCAACCTCCTGGCGCCAGACCGCGGCGAAATCTCAATCGGAAACAAGAGCGGCGAACTTCCGCAGTGCGCTTACATGTTCCAGCAAAACGCTCTTTTCGATTCGCTCAATGTCTTTGACAACGTCTCGCTTCCGCTCCGCGAAACCGGGAAAGCCAAACCGAAAGAAATCAGCGAACGCGTCGAAGCCATTTTGGAGAAACTCGACCTGATTTCCTCCATCAAGAAATTTCCGGCCGAAATCTCTGGCGGCATGCAAAAGCGCGTCGCCCTCGCGAGAGCCCTCATTACCAGCCCAGAAATCATTCTATTCGACGAACCCACCACCGGACTTGATCCGCAACGCAAGTTCGCCGTTTTCGATATGATCCGCAACTATCGCCAAGAGTTCGGCTTCACCGTGCTCATGGTCAGTCACGACATCCCCGAAGCCTTCGATATCACCGATAACGTCGCCTGGCTCGATGCCGGAAAAATCAAATTCTGGGGAGCTCCCGAAAAACTCCTTTCAGACACCCCCGACGAACTCCAACCCTTTCTCGACCCCCAATTAAGCCCTTAATCCCTTTCTAATCACTGCCATGAACAGCAAATCGCTCGAATTCTCAGTCGGCATCTTCGTTCTCGTCGGACTTGCCGCAATAGCCTACCTCGCTATCAAAATCGGCGGAGGTCAGTTCTTCGCAGGCGAATCGCGTAAGATAGAAGCTCATTTCGACAACATCGGCGGCCTCAATGAAGGCTCCAATATAATGATCGCCGGCGTTAAGATCGGCACCGTCGGCAAAATCGACCTAGACCAGGAAAACCTGCGCGCGATCGTCGATCTCAACATCAATCCGAACTACGCTGAAATCGAGATTTTCTCCGACGCTATCGCCTCCATCAAAACCAACGGCCTCATAGGAGATAAATACATATCGCTAGATCCGGGCGGATCCATGATTCCCCTGGGAGAAGACGAGGCGATCGTGGACACCCAGTCCGCTCTTGACATTGAGAGTCTCATCAGTCGCTTCGCTTTCGGCAGCGTAGAAGAGTAACCGCCAGAAATCCCTCCCATGGATCGCAGAGATTTCGAAATCCAACCCTACTCAATCTAGGGAATTCACTTACGCTTCAGCTTTCCAAGGCGGAATATCCGAGTTGCAAACCAAGTTCGTTGACCAATAGTTATTTCGAAATCGTCGTATTTTTTCGAAACTCCCAGGCAAAAGCCCTTTCCTAGATCTTCTGTCCGTATGACTCTCGCAAAACTGAAAACGCTTATTCTCGCCGCAATAGTCGCCGTCGCGATCAATTCAGTTCACGGCGGCGATGATCCTGCCGAAGACCTGAAAGCCGCCATCGATAAAGTCGTAGACATTCTTTACCTCAGCGAAGCGGACGCGGATGTTGATACCAAGCGCGAGCAGATCCTTAACGTGATGAAGGAGGATTTCTCTTTCGACATTATGATACAATCTGCCATCGGGCGTCCTTGGCTAGACCTCACGCCCGAACAAAGAGAACGCATAAAGGTCATGATGACCGACGTCCTCGTCCGCACATTTACATCCAGGCTCAAAGACTCGAAACGCCCCACCCTCAATTACGGGGAAATAAAGAGACTCTCTAAAACCAGGCTCTCTCTTCCCTGCGCGGTTAAACTAGGAGATCTTGAAGTCAATCTATCCTACAGCATTGGAAAATTTCCAACCGGATGGGCCGTATACGACATCCTCGTCGAAAACGGCTCGCTCGTCGCAAACTACCGCTCTCAGTTCAAAACTCACTTCCGAACAAAGGGGGTCGATGAACTAGAGGAGCTCCTCACGAAAAAACTAGCAGAACTCTAAAGATGACAAATTACACGAGGATATCTCTCGCCAGCCTGGCCCTTGCCGCCTCGCTCGCATTTACCGGCGGACTTGCCGCTGACGAGGAAGAAGAGTTTCTCGACGCCAACTCGCTGTTCGAAGACGAAGCGAAAGACTTAAGCATAGTCGACCCGCTTCGCCCAATCAACAAAGCGATTTTCAACTTCAACGACTTCGTCTACTTGAAGGCGCTCAAACCCGTTTCTAAAGGCTACCAGGCAATCATGCCAGACCAGGCGGAAAAAAGCGTAGGCAACTTTTTCAACAATCTAAAGTATCCCTCTCGACTCGTCGGCAACCTAATGCTGGTAAAGCTCAAGCAAGCGACTCAGGAAACCGGTAAGTTTTTAGTGGATACAACTATTGGTATCGGAGGACTCCTCAAGCCGTCGAAAGATATCGATGGCCTCAATCCGCCCAAAGAAGACATCGGCCAAGGACTCGCAAGCTGGGGATTGGGCCATGGCTTCTACGTAGTCCTGCCCTTCAGTGGCCCCACGTCTCTCCGAGACGGCATCGGCAATTTCGGAGACTCGTATGTCGAACCCATCCCCGAGCCCTGGAGCCAAGTAGACGAAAGCGCCGTCCGCCTCGGGTTGCAAGGCCTAGAGATCATTAACGATTCTCCCACCCTCCTCGAGGCCTACGAAGCGCTCAAGGAATCGGCCATCGATCCCTACGAAGCAATGAAGGACGCCTACCTCCAGAGACGCAACGCCCAGACCGATCAATAACTGATCCACCAAGTAATTTGAAACGGCTCCCTTCGAAAACGATGGGAGCCGTTTCGCTTAGCAAGTCGCCAGTTATCCGGACCTACGGACCACTGCAATAAGCAAAGGCCGCCGAAAAATGCCCCGCAAAAAATGAAATCATCCTTGTCCCCTATCCCAGCCCCGTCTAACCCGCTCCTAGAAAAACTAGCATCATGAGCAAAGAACTTGAGGAAGGAACTAAGCTGAATCTCGACTTCAGCAAATTAGCGAAAGTCGCCGCAGCCTGCCCAACCGTCATTCCGGTCGCGGTCCAAAACGTCGATACGAAGGAAGTCATCCTGGTCGCTTACGCCAACGAGCTTGCTCTCAAAAAGAGCATAGAAACCCGCATCGCCACTTTCTGGAGCACCTCGCGCAACGAGCTTTGGATCAAAGGCCTCACCTCTGGAAACTCATTCAAGCTCATAGACATCTTCGTCAACTGCGAACAAAACTCCCTCGTCTACACCGTTCGCCCCGAGGGCCAAGATATCTGTCACACCAACAATAAAGACGGCAAATCCCGCAACTGCTACTACCGCCGCATCAACCTGGAAACCGGCGAGCTGGAAAACCAAGATCCCTGACCATTGAGGATCAGTTTAGATTATCTATTTCCCCTACGCCACTGGGCAGGGCTCATCCCGGTCCATCGGATGAAAGCGCGAGAAAAAGAACGCTCATCCGCATACTCCAATTGATCGGCAATCATAGCGACCGAGAGAATCGGGTCGCTCAATAACGCCAGAGCTAGCTCCTTCTTCGCTTCATCGATCGCTATCGATACGATCACATTCTCCTCTCGCGCCTTTCGCTGCAAACTGCGGACGCTCATCCCCAATCGGCTTGCCAAGGTCTCCACCGCAAACGTGCGGTCTCTCACTAATCCGTTCAACTCCTCCTTCAAGACCTGTCGAAAGGATTTTCGATGGATGGGTAGTCGGCTAATGGATTGCTCCAGATGGGCCTTCAAAAACAATGGGATCTGCGGATCCACATTTTCCCGAGGAGCCTCCAGGATCTCCTTCTTTATCCAGAGCGCAGAAAGCGATTCGGAAAAATTCACAGCCACCCCAAATCGATCGCGATAGGAATCGATTGAACCCATTGCCCGATGTTTGAAAGATACCCTCTCCAGCTCTCGGGGAGAAAAGCCAACTAGCAAAAGCTGCGATAAGATAGCCAAGCTATAATCAATAGGGAAAGCCAAATCCTCAACTTCGCTTACGTGAACGATGCTAACGACGACGCTCTCTCCCTCTATATCCCAAATGATTTTCCCATGACTTGAAATCGAACCCGAATAATCGCACAGCAATTTCAAAGCCTCAAACCCGGTGCGAGCATGATACGCGGCCAAAGCTAAAGCTCCCCAACCGCGAGTTGAATGCGCCAGATGCAGGCCAAGCGGAAGTTTAGGACGAGCGCTTGAGAGTTTCATCCAGAGCCCGAGAGCAGATCCATATTCAATTCGACCATAAGGATCAGACAAATCTTCGTGACTCAGTCCTATCGATTCTGTCAATCGAACGGGAGATACACCCAGGTTCGCTCCCATACGAATTAGCTCGTTGGGTATACTGGCGCAAACCGATCTGTCGCTCATAGTCTCATCTCTGTCGCCTCAAGTCATTGTTACAAAAGGAGTTTATATGCGATCATTAAAAACATGATAGATATGCTCAAAGCTGCCTGGCCTATCTTGCGTCGCGCGATCGCCAGTGGACAAGTTTTTAAGCCCAAATGTAGAATGATCGAGCCCAGTCCGGACGTCGAAGTTCTTTATGACGCAGAAGTACCGATGATCGAAGGGTTTTCGCTAACCGCAAACATCTACCGATCAAAGTCGCGTTTCAAAGCCGGCGAAAAGGATCCGGTCATCATGTGCGCGCACCCCTACGACAACCGCCTCACTGCAGCGAACAAAAGAACGCCTCTCGGTGGCCCTCCCTCGCAATACCGCCTCATTCCGCAAGCCGGGGGCAAACCAGAATTTTCCACTCTGACCAGCTGGGAATCCCCAGATCCAAACTTTTGGATTCCAAAGGGCTACTCGCTCGTCAACTTGAATTTGCCGGGATTCGCCAACAGCGGAGGTCCCGCATCCATTCTTTCGCAACACCAAGGCAAATGTTATCGAGAAGCCATTGCGTGGGTGGGAGAACAGGATTGGTGTACCGGCAGCGTTGGCCTTTGCGGAGTGAGCTTTCTTTGCATCAGTCAGTATCTGGCTGCTGCAGCGCCAGACGGCGAATCAACTCCAGAGGCGTTGAAGTGCATTATCCCCTGGGAAGGCGTCTCGGATTTATATCAAGACTTAGCCTGCCGAGGCGGAGTCCCGGACACCGGTTTTCTAAACTTCTGGTGGCACACAGAAGTAAAAGAATCGATGAACAATCCAATCGATGAATACTTAGCTACCGAAGATGCGATCCCCCCCGAAATACTCGATCTTCATCCCTTCTACGATGACTATTGGAAAGCGAAAGCGCCGCCTCTCCAGAATATTAGAGTCCCCATGCTGATCTGCGCCTCTTTCTCCGATCACGAACTACATACGAATGGGTCATTTCGCGTATACGAAAAATCCAGCTCTCAATATAAATGGCTATACACGCACCGCAGCGGAAAGTGGACGGAATTCTACAAGCCTGAATGCCTGGCTTTCCAGAAGGAATTCATGGATCATTTCCTAAAGGGAGAAAGCGGTCGATTCGATGACCTGCCCTCAGCGCGTATCGAAGTACGATCCAGCAGAGATGAAATCAAAGAGGTTCGATGGGAGAGAAACTGGCCATTGGACCGCACCCAATACAAAACTCTCTTTCTGAACGCAAACAACGAGCTCACCCCAAAATCAAGCCCTAGCTCATCCGAAACTTCATACAAGGGCGCCACTGGAAAATCCGAGTTCACTTACGTCTTCCAAGAAGACACTGAAATCACTGGTTACATTAAGCTCAAACTGTGGGTCGAAGTTCGAGATTCTCAAAACGAATCTCCGGACGATCTAGCGCTTTGCTGCTTTGTCGAGAAACGAGACAAGTCCGGCAACACCTTACGATTTAATGGAGCAGTCGGCCAAAGACAGGATATGGTCACTCGAGGATATATACGCGCTTCGCGGAGAGCTTTGAACGAAGCTGAATCAACGCCGTGGTGTCCCGTTTCTCTAGGTTCCAAGCATGAACCCTTGAAACCTGGACAAGTCGTCCCTTTGGAAATCGGGTTTTGTCCGAGCAGCACCTTTTATTATAAAGGCGAGAGCTTGAAACTAATAATCTCAGGAACCGACCTAGTTCATGCCGCCATCTTCAAGAAAGACACCCGCATCAACAAAGGCATCCACACCCTGCACTACGGCGGAGACCTCGATTCGCACTTACTTATACCCGTGGTTTAAGACTAACCACCATTTTAAACAAAGATCCCCGAAAAATAAATGTAGGCCGGGGCGCCGACCCGGCATCCCCCACGGACCGGCGAGCCCGCGCTTCTTCCCTCATATACCCATTCCAAAAGGCATTATTGTACCAAACATTTCAATCGATAACATTCCCCAACTAACCGTTTCATCTAGACTGCCTCGAAAGTCCAAATAGGTCCCTTCCAACGGTCATTCCCGTTCGGAAACTCATCAAATACCCCTTCCGTAGCGAGGGCGATTATCTTCCTCCAAAAAGCCGCGCCACTCGCATTCGCAGCATGCGTCCGCACTTCCCACCGGCCCGAAAAGGTTTGGAAAAGCTGACTTGCTAGATGCTTGCCCATCCCCAGTTTCCGATACTTCGGCATAATAAAGAACTCAGCCATACTATATTGGGCGTCTTTGATATAGGTGTATCGATT
>JBCCZW010000098.1:0-9779 GCA_039186805.1 Verrucomicrobiota bacterium | reverse complement strand
GATATCGAGCAACCCGAAGAAGGTAAACTACTGCTCATGACCATGCGTAGCCACGACCAATACAACACCACTATCTACGGTCTCAACGATCGCTACAGGGGAATTCAGGGCGAACGTAGAGTCATCTTCCTCAACAAAGCAGACATCGATGCGCTCAACCTCGAAACTGAGCAAATCGTCAACGTCACCTCCCACTACCAAGGCCAAACTCGCAGCGTAAACAAGTTCCTCGTTATCCCGTATGACATCCCCAAAAGCTGCGCAGCCATGTACTTTCCCGAGGCCAACCCCCTCGTCCCGCTGGACCACACCGCCAAACTCAGCGAAACCCCCGCCTCCAAATCCATCCAAATCACCCTCTCGGTTTCCTGAACTTGCTCACCCCCATAATCCCGTAGCGGTTTCGAGCAAAGCGACCCCAAAAGTCGCGAGACTTCCAACAATCTTCCCCTTTACCCCAGAGAGGCATTCCGCATACTGCCTCTCATGCTTCGCCCTACCCCGATACTCGCCTCTTTCCTGCTACTCGCCAGCACCCTCCTAGCCGAAACGAAAAAGAACATCCCCTACCGCGATCTCGATGAAGCCTACGCAAAAGAGCGCTGCGTCCTCGACATCGCGCTCCCCGATAAGAAAGACGACTTCGCGACCATCATCTACTTCCACGGAGGTGCCCTCAAAAACGGAAACAAGAGTATCCCAACGGCCCTTCTAGGCCAGGGCCATTGCATAGTCGCCCCTAACTACCGTCTGTATCCAAAAGCAACTACAAGGACCGCCATAGAAGACGCATCCGCAGCGGTCGCCTGGGTCTTCAAGAACATCGAATCTCACGGGGGCGATACTTCCAAAATTTTTATTTCCGGTCACTCCGCAGGCGGCTACCTTGCCAGCATGGTCGGCCTGGACAAGAGCTATCTCGCCGTTCACGACATCGACGCTAACTCCGTCGCCGGCCTCATTCCCTTAAGCGGACATTGCATCACCCATATGACGGTCCGTGAGGAAAATAGCGTCCCCTTTCACCAAGCTATCATCGACGAATACGCGCCCGTGTATCACGTTCGCAAGGACGCTCCACCCATGCTCCTCATCACCGGCGATCGCGAACTCGAGATGGGCGGGCGCTACGAGGAAAACGCTTACCATGCCGCCATGATGAAAGTCGCGGGCCACACCGAAACTCGTCTCATCGAAATCGGTGGTTGGGGTCATGGTATGGTGCCTCCCGCCCTACCGCTCCTCCTCAAAGAAGTCGATCACATACTCCAGGCAAGCAACTAGGAGCGACTGCATCCTGCTTCCGCACACCGCCTCAAATCCAAGCAACCAGAGCCTCATCACCCAAAGACAAAATAAAAGGAGGTTGGACTTTAGTCCAACACCCCATATCTCACCCCCCGCCTAAGTAAACTCGGTAGCCAGACAGCCCCCAATCGCTGCCTCGCAAAATCAAGCTACCCGAAAAAACGCAACCGTCTCTTCACGCGGGTCGATACTCAAACCTCGCCCTAACCACGCCATGATCCGTCGTCCCGTCTTCCTTGTGCGCATCGTCATTCAGATGGTCATTGAGAATATCATAACCCTTAAAAGCCCAAATCCGCTTCCGCGAGTTGTCATAGAATTCCTGTGACACCAGAATATGATCAAGCGTCTCCTGAACGCTCTGGTGAATGTGCGTGTAATATACATTCCGTTCGCTCCGAAAGGCCTGCAAACTCGCCGCCGAATACAAATCAATATCGCCCCCGCCCTTGTCCAATCCACTCAAGATGTAGTTCGGCTGCCCAGTGAGGATATTCAAGGTATTGCTCCGATGCCCATCATTCAAGTCTCCCAAAACGACTACCGGCGTATCCGTCCCCTTCATTTCTTCGGTCAACAGCATCCGTAACGCGACCGCTTCCGCCGTTCTTCGAACCGTCGCCAAACCCGCTCCTATCGCCTCCGTGTGCCGTTTATAATAGTCCCTATTATCTCGGTACCAATCCTCGTAGTAAATCTTTGACGGTAGCTTCGACTTCAAATGAACGACATACACTGTAACCAATCTTCCATTACTCCGAGGCTTCACCTTGAACTTCAAGACCGGTCGCGAAAACCGATCAAGCTGTACTGCGATATTCGAACTTTGCGCATCATCGCCGCCGCTCTGCATCTTAAACTCGGTTGGAAAATCCTCAATCCACTCAGGTTCCCCATGCATAATCCGCTTTCTAACCGCGGCCCCGCAAATAATCTTTCCACCCTTATGATCGTCGGGAACTAGACACTCGAAATCCGCCAAGTTAGGATCGGCGAATACCTCCTCTATCGCATCCTTATGCCATAACTCTTGAAAGCCCCATACCTCTGACGGCATACTCAATACCGCTCGCCGCAGCCAATCAACCTTAAGATCGAAAGCCTCCTGACTCCAACCATCCGCATCGCGGTAGATCGAAAGCCCAGGCATATTGAGGTTATACAAGTTGCAATTCGAAACAGCAAATTGAGTGCGGCGCGCCATAGTAAAGAATCAGATTCAAAACTAACGATAGTTTCAGTTTCGAAAAACTAAACTCCAAAAACCCCAAACTGAACTACATTTCAAACAGCGAGCCATTTAAGCCCACCCTATATACCCAAAGCAATCGCCCTCTTAAGGTTTTCCAGTGTCAACCCATAGCCCCACGAACAAAGCCGAGAGTTCATCGAAATCAAAACGACCCCGTCCGCAGCATCACCAAGGTGCACGCCTCCTCCACTTCAATTCCCGCTTCCTGCATCCGCCTTTCGTATTCCTCGGATTCCGTTCCAGGATTGAATATCACTCTTCGCGGCATCTTTTCAATAATCTCGTCTACCAAGGGTCCCAATCTCTGAGGTCCCACGTACAAGGTTACCGTATCGATGTTACCCTTACACGCTGTAATCGACTTCAGGCATCGAACTCCCAACACCTCCTCAGCAACAGGAGCTACCGGCACCACCGAGTGTCCATGCTCCATCAACATCCGCTGCGCCTTATTCGAGTAACGATCCTCTTTCCGGCTCGCGCCCAAAATCGCTACCGTTTCGCTATCCTCCATCGGCAACAACCGCTCTACTCCCTCGGACCCTAAGCTCTCTAGCCATTCCAAAACAGACTTTCCGCTAACCATTAAATCAGCGTTCAAATCTGCCAAGGGAGCTAATACAAAAGCCCTATCCATCATTCTCGGATGCGGCACCTCCAGGCCTTGCTCTTCAATAGATTCCTCCCCATAGACCAACACATCCAGGTCAATCGTCCGCGGACCCCATCGCTCCCTGCGCACGCGCTTCAAGCTCTCCTCGATTTCCAAACACACCTCTAGCAGCTGGCGGCAACCCAAGGTAGTTCTTACTCTTACGGCGGTGTTCACAAACCAATCTTGGTCCAAAATACCCACTGGAGCTGTCCGATACAATACGCTCGTATCCACTGCAGTTATACGATCATGTTTCCTCAACGCAGCCACTGCAGCTTTTAAATTTCCAACCTTATCGCCAAGGTTACTCCCCAAACCGACATACGCTTCAACCATCTCGGCGCCTTCTGATCGTAACGCCCGCTGTTCCAAAATCCCCCTCAATAGGAGCATCCGGCTTATCGACTGAAACTCGCGCTTCCTCTGCCATCGAAAAACGTTTCAGAATTTCTCCTGCCACAATCTCAGCATAATGCTCAATCAGATCGCATTGAACGCCCTCCATCGCGTTCCTCGCCAGCTCGTAGACCTCCGCATAATTGATGGTCTTCTCCAGATTGTCTTCTCTCCCCGCTTCCCCCAAGTCAGCGTCGATTTCAATATCCACCAAAAACGTCTGCCCTTCTCTCTTTTCTTTCTCGAAAACTCCAACATGCCCCCAAAGACGAATTCTTCTCAAAAAAATTGTATCCATAGTCTCAATATACTCTAACACCTTAAATTAGCGGACCCAAAGAACTCAAAACCTAAAATCTTCTAACCTATGACCAAAACCCAATCCAATATTCAGCTCCTATAAATAGCATCCGCCATCCTCAAAGCCCGCGCATTCTCCTTCACATCGTGCACCCGGAAAAACTCCACTCCCGCGACGACCCCCGCCACAGAGGTCGCCAAGGTCGTCTCCAAACGCTCATCGACATCCAGACCGAAAGGATCGCCAGTTAGACGCTTCCTCGAAGCTCCCAGCACCATCGGAAATCCAAACTCCCTCAACTCATTCAAGCCTCGCAGCATCTCGAAATCCTCTTCTCGCGTAGTCCCAAAGCCAATACCAGGATCCAGCAAAATCCTATCCTCGGAAACGCCTGCGCCAGTCGCCAAACCCACCGATTTTTCCCAATAATGCTTAATCGACTCCAACACCGAGTCAGCTTCCCAGCCTAATCGGGCGTTGTGCATCAAAACGCAACTCGCCCCTGCCCCGGCCGCAACATCCGCCAAGGCCTCATCCTTCCTAAAGCCCCACACATCATTCACTACTCTCGCCCCCGCTGCCAAAGCTGCCTCAGCCACCTTAGCCTTCGATGTATCCACGGAAATCAGGGCATCACCCTTTCTAGAGATCAATCCCTCCACCAAAGGCGCGACCCTAGCGATCTCTTCCTCAAGCTCGACCCCCGCATATCCGGGGCGAGTCGATTCGCCGCCAATATCGACCATCATTGCCCCTTCATCGAACATTGCCAACAAACGTTCAACCGATTCATCCAAACCCGAATACGCCCCCCCATCGGAAAAACTATCCGGAGTCGCATTGAATATACCCATCACATAAGAACGGTTCAGGGGATACTCCCGCTCGCCGACCGTAAAAGCCCCGCTCATGCGAAGGCCTCCTCCTCTAAGCGTTCAATCTCCTTCCTCAAACGATCCGCAAGTTTCGTTTCAGGAAACCGAAACTCAATTTCCTTACTATGTATCGATTCGATCGATACAGTCCCGGCTCCCGAATTGCTTACAAACGCTTCGGAGGCCTTCCCCAAATCCTCGATCGAAAACCGCCCCTCATTCACCTCCAAGCCTATCGTAGGCGCTGCTTCCAAAATCTTCATTCGAGCAATCCCATCTAAAAGGCCACAGTCAATCGACGGCACCTGCAGAACCCCATCTACCGCAAAACAAAAGTTCGACATGCAACATTCGGTAATCTCCTCCTTCTCATTCCTAAAAAGACACTCGTCGAACCCATCTGCCTTCGCCTTCCCAAGCTCCAAGAGATTCTCAATATAATTTGTCGTCTTGTGTCGGGAAGTGAATGCGAGCGAAGACTTACAGATTTCAGACACCCTGAGCCTCATTGGCTTCACTTCCGAGCTCAAGCCGACATCTCTCACAAACACCGCGATCTTCGTACCCTCACACACCGAACTCGCTATCACCTTGAAGATACCTTCCTCGACTTCATTCGCTTCAAACAAACGCCTCGCCCAAACCTCCAAATCCTCCAACGACAACGTGCCGCTAATCCCTGCTTCCCGCATTGCCCGCATTAGTCGCTCGGAATGTTCCCTCAAAAAACAGGCCTTCCCCTTTCGGAAACGGATTGTCTCAAAAACGCCAAAACCATAGGCCAAACCTGGATCCTTCACGCCAAGCGCCACCTCGCCCCCCTCAACCAATTGGCCGTTTAAAATCATCCAATCACTCATCTTCAGCCTTCCCCAACGCCTTAAAGATCGAAGCAGCCTTATCCAAGGTCTCCTTGTATTCAGATTTTGGATCACTATCCCAGACAATACCGCCTCCTACATTGAATCGGATCTTTCCGTCGGCAATCCTCATCGTACGAATCGCGATATTCAGATCTAAGTCCCCATCAAATCCCAAAACGCCAATCGCTCCCGTGTAAACTCCGCGGCGTATCGGCTCCAATTCCTCAATCACCTCCATTGCTCGAATCTTCGGAGCGCCCGTAATCGATCCCCCGGGAAACATTGCTCGAATCACATCCACTGCATGGGCTTCTGGCGGTACCTCCCCCCTCACAGTTGCCGTCTGATGAATCACATTCGCATAGCTCTCTAACTCGAACAACCGAGGAACCTCAATGCTTCCGGGACGACAGACCCGACCCAAATCATTCCGCTCCAAATCGACGATCATCAACAACTCTGAACGATCTTTTTCGGAATTCCTCAGATCTTCAAGCAGCGCCGCATCCTCGACCTCGGTCCTTCCCCTCCTCCGCGTTCCCTTGATCGGACGCGTCTCCAAGCCAAACCCTTCTTTCTTCAAGAATCGCTCCGGCGACGAGGAGAGAATCACCTCATCCCCAAAATCCAAATACGCTCCATATTGAGAAGGACTCGCCTCCCGCAAGCGCTCATACAGCTCCCAAGTATTCCCCTCAAACTCCGCAGAGAACTGCTGTGAGAGGTTCACCTGATAAACATCCCCCATTCTAATCAACTCTCGAATCCGCTCAACCGACGCGCAAAATGATTCCTTGGAGAAATTGGACTCCAGCTCTCCCACTTCGTATCTAGATTCTCGATCCAAAAGACATTCCGCTGACTCCGAATCGAATTCCGCGAGCCAACGACCCTCTAAATTATCATACTTCGCTAATCTCTCGAAGGCATAATAGCGCATTTCGTAGGCTCCCTCCGAAACGGCGACGCTGGGCAAATCCTCCACATACCTCCCCAAATCGTAAGCAAGATATCCGATCAACCCACCCTCCTGAAAATCTGAATACAAGCCCATCACTCGCTTCAAAAAAGCGAAAGGATCCTCCTCAAAACGCTTCTCTTCATCCCCTTCGACAATAGTGCCGACTCCGCCCCGGTACCGCGCCTCAGCCAAGAAGCTCGTTCCCAAGATCGAGTACCGCCCCATTCCGTAAGCTTCGCGCGAACTATCCAAAAAAACGAATCTCCCCCTCGGCGCCAATCGACGGGCGAGATCCAACGGATTTTCCTGCGCGCAACTCTTCATCTTAAAGTCCCTCAATCAGCAATACGTCTTCACCGCATTCTCCAACATCCCCAAACCTTCCTCCGTCAAAATCGCCTCAGGATGAAACTGAACCCCCTCCAAAGCCCATTGCCGGTGCCTCAAGCCCATAATTTCGCCCTCTTCCGACTCCGCGCTGATCTCCAAACAGTCTGGCAAGCTAGCCCTCTCAACGACCAAAGAGTGATACCGCGTCACCTTCAGTGACTGATTGAGCCCCGAGAACATGCCCTTCCCATCATTCCTAATTTCTCGCACCTTGCCATGCATCGGAGCCATAGCTTCAACCACCTTAGCTCCGAAGTAACGCGCGATCGTCTGCATCCCCAGACAAATCCCCAATATCGGGATCCGCTCCTTGAAGGTCTCGATGATCTCCAAGCATCTTCCGGTAGATCGCGGACGGCCCGGCCCCGGGGAAATCACGATCATCTCAGGATTCAATTTCTGTACTTTGCCCGTATCCAATTCATCGTTGCGCGCCACCAGAGTGGCCTCGCCCAACTGCAAGAAATATTGATGCAGATTGAAAGTAAAGGAATCGTAGTTGTCGATAATCAGGATCATTCAGCCCAAGACCTCTTCCACGCTCTGATTCTCCCGCTCATCCATCTTGATCCAATGCAGCTTCGCCGCATCCGGATTTAGGATACGATCCAACAAAACGCTCCTATCGAATCGCGGCATAGCCAACGAATTCAATTCTCCTACCTGAAAAAACGAAAACTGCCCCTCATCAATGTCCGCGGGGAGCGACTTCAGCGCCTGCTTCACCTGAAAGACGAACATCAACCAATGCCCAGTAGCCTCATATTCCTTCTCCGCCAACACGCAGCGTAGATCCAAATCGCCCGCTTCTAGCTTAACTCCCACTTCCTCTCTCCCCTCGCGACAAGCGCATTCGTAAGGCGATTCGCCCGAGGCCATCTCCAGCTTGCCGCCGACCGCGCACCACAGACCCACATTGGGAGCCTTACTCCGCCTAATCAGCAAAACACGACCCAATTCATCCCGAAAATACAACAACACCCCAATCCGATACCGCTGCACCGAACCCTGAAAAGTACCTTGATCTACAGGCCTATCCTGACTCACTCCGCCGCATCCTGCACGCCCCAACCTCCCCGACAATAAAAAAGGGCGGATCGCGACCACCGAACGCGTTCAGCAAAACCTACTCCCAAGGGAGCGGCGACATCCAGTCGCAGACCAAAACCCAACGGCCCAAAATCCCGCAGTTGCGCTAAAACACCGGCAGCTCACCCTCCGTCGCCGGAATCAAGGCCGGTCGCTCAAACCGACTTGCCACTTCAACTCGCTTTCCCGCTTTCGTCGATTCCTCATAAGACATCATCACATCAAAAACCTGATAGGCCAGCTCGCCATTCGCCCGCATCGGGCGCCCCTCGCGAATCGCCGCCGCCATATCCGCCAAGCCGATACTCCGACACCCTCTATATTTACGGTTTAAAGTCTGAGGCTCCCAATCGGACATGTCCTTGCTCAACTCCACCACCCCTTCAAAGCGATTCGGATCCGGCAACTTCAAAGCCCCTTCAGTTCCCTGGATAATCAACATCGGCAAATCATGCTTACCCCGCGTATCAAAGCTAAACGTCGTGTTCGCCGTCACCCCATTCGCAAATTCCAAAATCCCATTGTAGTGCGTAAAGCACTCCACATCCAAAACAGTCCCATTCAAAGGCTCGCTCAAAATCGTGCGTTGCGGATAAGTCATCTTTGCCGACGCCATCACGCTCGCCACCGGCCCCAAGGCCGAGGCCAATGCCGTTAAGTAATAGGGGCCCATATCAAACAACGGTCCCCCTCCCACTTTGTAGTAGAATTCTGGATTCGGATGCCAATGCTCATGCCCCTTGACCAACAGATTCGCCACTGCCGCCACCGGTTCGCCAATCACTCCGGTCGCAATCAACTCCGCCGCCAGTTGGCAGGTTCCCGCCATGAACGTATCAGGAGCGCAACCGACATAAAGCCCCTTCTCCCTCGCAATCTCCAAAACTTCCAAGCCCTCTTCGCGAGTCGTCGCAAACGGCTTCTCGCAATACGCATGCTTACCCGCTTCCAAGATCCGCTTATTGACCGGCGCGTGAAACTGAGGGGTCGTGATATTCAAAACGATCTCCACCTCAGGATTCGCCAACAACTCATCCACTGACTGCGCCGTCGGCACGCCAAACTCGTCCGCTCGAGCCTTCGCCGCCTCCAAATTGATGTCCGCCAAAGCCACCACCTCAACGTTCTCATACAACTTGCACCCATTCAAATACTGCGGGCTGATGTTCCCCGCCCCAATAATTCCAACCTTAGCTATTCCAGACATAACAAAATTCATTTTCTATGAAACTCTAGGCCATGGTGCCGGACCGGCAACCTCAACCACTCTCTCCGTCAACTTCGCGCCCTCTTCAAACAACTCATGAAGCGGAAATAAAAACCTACTTAGCGGCCCACTTAAACCCGTTGATCACAACCCGCAGCATCATCGCGTGCTCAAACTCCTTCGCCACGTGCCCCAAAGCGCTGAAGAACACGCGACCCTCCCCCCAATGCTTCGTCCAAACCACCGGCATCTGCACTCCCTCGGTCTCCCTGCGTATCGAACCATCGAATACCGTTGTCGCCAAAACGTTGATCGCCGGATCCACATGCATGTAATATTGCTCGGACGAATACTCGAACGATTCCACCCCATCCATGATCTCATGAAAAGGATCCCTCACCGTAACGCGATAAGTCATGTCAGAGTTGCCCGGGTGAGCCACAAACTGCCCTCCCGTCATAAATTGGTACTCGGTGTTGGAG
>JBCCZW010000097.1:0-9804 GCA_039186805.1 Verrucomicrobiota bacterium | reverse complement strand
GGCCGAGAAGGGCAGGAATCAATCCCGCGCCTAATGGCCTTACCGCAACATTGCTCACGTCTTAGTTTTCTTTCCTCAGTTTGATGCAATCGATCTGAAATTATATCAGAGCGCTCTCTCAAGAGAATCTCTGAAGATGACGAACTCTCTGAGGACTCAGTTATTAGAAATGCAGAATCACTTCCCCAGACGGGAAGAACCCCTATATCTTGCCCAACATTCTGTCGGCCATCGTAGCCACTGATTGCGAGGTTGAATTCCGAATGTCGGCTCACTTTGGCAAATGGCTCTCAACCGTCGTCAAACGATTCGCCGCGGACAACGAAGGGCTAAATAAATCGTCGCAGATAAAAACAGTCTAGACCTCTTCTGTATCAAGGGTGAAAGTCTAGTGGTTCATTCTATCTCCGACCGCAAACGGCGAAAGACCTACTCGATCCTCTAAATCCATGACCGACTCAAACGAATCATCCCCTCGTAAGCTCACGCAGACTCAGTGGCGTTTGGTTGGCGTCGCTGCCGCCTTGGTCAGCGTGACCATCATCGCTTTCTTCTTTCTGGGCGTTTTCAATCTCCTACGAGAATTCGTGAAGACCTTCTCCAGCGTTCTGTGGCCGCTCGCCGTTGCCGGCGTACTCGCGATGATTTTCCGACCCTTCGTAGTGTTTTTGCAACGACGTTGCGGTTTCAATCGGACTTGGTCCATTATCTCGCTCTTCGCGGTCGCCGCTCTCGGCCTCGCAGGCGCGCTCCTTCTCGTAATCCCCATCCTCGTCGAGCAACTCCTTTTGTTCATCGATTACCTCCCGGAAGTGGTCAATCGCATCAGCGCGAGTCTTGCCGAAACCTACCCAAAAGTCGTTGACTTCGTGACGAGCCGTTTCGGAGAGAACAATCTCGTCCGTATCCAAGAAGTCATGTCGCAGACCGTTACTAAGCTTCTTGAAAAGTCGGAACTCGCTCTCACCAACCTGGCTTCATTCGCTTCAGGCGTAATTGCCATCGGCACTGGAATCGCCATCATTCCCGTCTATCTTTTCTTCATGCTCGAAAGTCGACGCAACCTGGTTAGCGACTTGAAAGCCCAGCTTTCATTTGTCAGAGAGGATTGGCGGGAAGACATTCTCTTTCTGATCAAAGAGTTCATTGGAAGCATCGTATCCTTTTTTAGGGGACAGATTGTCATCGCCTTCATCATGGGAATACTGCTCGCAATCGGCTTCATGATAGTGGGTTTGAAGTTCGCTATCATCCTGGGGCTGATGATTGGCTTTCTAAATGTCATTCCCTACTTGGGCAGCATCATCGGCCTAGGAATCGCCTTGCCTCTGGCGTACTTCCAGAACGAGGGCGGCGGCCTCAACCTTCTCTTATTGGCCATCGCCGTTTTCGTCCTCGTGCAAGTGATCGAAGGCTACCTGCTAACGCCGCGCATCATGGGCAAGACCACCGGCTTGCACCCCATGGTAATCATCATCGCCATCTTCTTTTGGGGAACCGCACTCGACGGGATCCTGGGCATGATCCTGGCGATCCCGCTTACCGCATTCTTCGTCGTCGCTTGGCGACTCGCGAAGCTGAAGTATCTCGATCGCGGGGAGCAAACTGAAGAGGAAGCTGCTCCTTCGGAGGCTTAAGCCTAGAGTTGTTCTCTTGTTTCTAGGTCAGCCCGCTCCGCGAATAAATCGCTGCTCGATCCTGCGATTTATTCTTCCATCGTTTTAACGATATCGCAAGGTTCCGGGCAATGCCTGAACTGGAACTCACTCATTGGCTAATCCTCATCGCAGCTGCGCTTTTCGGAGGATTCATCGATTCCATCGCAGGCGGAGGTGGATTGATAACTATCCCTGCATTTCTCACCGTCGGCTTTCCTCCGCACCTCGCTCTCGGCACCAACAAGCTGCAATCGAGCTTCGGCGCAATAACAGCATCGGTTCGCTACGCCCGCAAAGGCCTCGTCGACATAAAGGCGATGGGGCTCGCTATCACTTGCACTGCAGTCGGAGCAATGATCGGTACGATCGTCATCCAGCAGCTCTCAAGCGGATTCTTGAGACATCTAATCTTAATCCTGCTGACATTGATTTTCTTATACACTCTGTTTTCAAAAAACCTTGGCTCACAGAACAAACCTCCCCTGATCGGAAAAAATCCATTCTTCCTGATCTTTGGACTCACCATCGGATTCTACGACGGATTCTTCGGTCCGGGAACCGGATCCTTTTGGACTCTCGCAATGATTGTATTACTCGGATTCGACCTGAAAAAAGCCACCGGGCATACCAAAGTAGTCAACGCTACAAGCAACCTAGCTGCTCTGATTTTCTTTCTCTATTACGGAGCCGTAGTCATCCCTGTAGGCATCGCCATGGGCTTGGCGCAGATGGCTGGAGCCTGGCTGGGGTCCCACATGGTACTGACGCGAGGCGTTGGCTTCATTCGCATATTCTTCTTAGTTGTAGTGGCCGCAACCATACTAAGGATGGCCTATACCACGTACTTTTGAGAATTCTACCAAACACACCTTCAGGTTCCGCTTCGCTATTTCACCTAATCTTTAAGAGCGCTCGCCACGAGACCCGCCATAGTGTCGCTGACCTGCTCAAGACTGCGGCCCATCGCTTTGGCAGTAATCGAGTAACCCTCAATGTAGGGAATCAAAATCACGACCGCCTTCGACAAGCTTTCCGGACCAGCCGATACGGGTTCTAACTTTTCGCAGAGCAAAGAAAACATTTCGCAGTAGTACTTTTCTAAATACGCCTCGATGGCTTCGTTCCGCGTGGCGATTGCCCAATACTCGCGGAAGACGCGGCACATTTCAGAAATCTCATGACCATGGGAGAGGAACTCCTTACACAAATCCGTCAGCGCGGGGAGCAACTCCTCTTGAGACGAGAGAGGCTTCTTCAGACGAAGCGTATCCAGGCAGTCGGCAAAGTATCGGTCTGCCATCGCTTTTAGAAGGTCGTCCTTGGTCTTGAAATAATACTGCACATTGCTGAGCGAAAGCCCTGTCAACTGAGCGACTTTTCTCATGGTGACGCCCCGATCCCCTTGCTGCTTCAAGAGCTCCAGCGAGGCTGTGATGATTTTTTCCGAAGTCGATTTTTTCGTCATGAATCAGCTATCCCTTCTCTGCCCAGAGAGGCCTCCGCAAATTGTTTCAGTCGCGGTGTACGCGATTCGAGCGCGTTTTCCAATTTTCTTTTTGACATGTTTAGGTCAGATGACCTATCCCTATTGAAATTAGGTCACCTGACCTATTCAACTCAATCAAACAATCATGACAAAGATTCTCAGAACACCAGACGACAGGTTCGACAACCTGCCGGACTACCCTTTCCAAGCAAACTACATTGACGACCTATCGGGCTACGAGGGCATGCGCGCCCACTATGTAGACGAAGGTCCCAATGAGGCCTCCGAAGTCTTTCTATGCCTTCACGGCGAACCCACCTGGAGCTACCTCTATCGAAAGATGATCCCGGTATTCACGAACGCAGGGATCCGCGTGATCGCGCCCGATCTCTACGGATTCGGAAAGTCCGACAAGCCAGTAGACGAGGACGCGTATACTTTTGAATTTCACAGAAACTACCTTCTCGCAGTCATTGAAAGGCTCGATCTCCAAAACGTCACCCTTGTTTGCCAAGATTGGGGAGGACTGCTCGGGCTCACACTCCCCCTGTCCATGCAGCATCGTTTCAATCGTCTCCTAATCATGAATACGGCGTTGCTCACCCAGCCAGCCTCTCAGGAGGCCTTCTTCAAATGGAAAGACGACTTGCTAGAGACCGATAATGTACAGCTAGGCGAATTCATGCAGAAATACGCTCCAACTCTATCTGATTCAGAAGCCGCCGCCTATGCCGCTCCCTTCCCCGACGCCAACTACAAAGCAGGTGTTCGCAAATTCCCAAAGATAGTGGCGAATCCAGACAAAGCATGTATCGAGATCTCATCCGCCGCGATCCCATTTTGGCAACAATGGAACGGAGAAACTTTCATGTCGATCGGCATGAAAGACGAGATGCTAGGCCCTAGCATCATGCACTTCATGAAAGACCTAATAAAGGGCTGTCCCGAACCTCTGGAAATTTCGGAAGCTGGACACTTCGTACAGGAGTTTGGCGAGGAAGTCGCCACTCGAGCCTTAAAACAATTTGGCCTTACCAGCGATGACCTGTCCGAGGATCAAACAGCAGCCGATAAATCTGAGATTCTCGTGATCGGAGCGACCGGAAAGACCGGAAAAAGAGTCGCCCAAAAACTCGAAGCACGCGGGTTCAAGGTGCGACCCGCTTCGCGTCGAAGCGAAATTCCGTTCGACTGGGAACAACCTAACACTTGGGATCAAGCTCTTCACAATATTAAAACCGCCTACGTCGCCTATTCTCCTGACCTCGCCGTGCCCTCAGCTCACGGAGTCATAGCCAAGTTCGTCAAGACGGCTGAACAGTCCGGTCTAAAGCGAATCGTCCTACTATCCGAACGCAATGAAGCAAGAGCTCAGGCCTGCGAGCAATTGGTAAAAGAGTCATCGCTCAGCTGGACGATACTCCAGCCCAGTTGGTTCGCTCAAAATTTCAGCGAAGGCGGTCTGCTCAACGATGTTCTAACCGGTACGGTCTCCGTCCCAGCCTCTGGAGCTCCTGAGCCATTCGTTGACCTCGAGGATGTCACCGACGTAGCAGTCGCCGCTCTCACAGAAGACGGACACGAGGGCAAAGTCTACGAGATGACAGGGCCGGAGTCTCTCACTTGGGATGACGCAGTTGCCCAAATCGCTCAGGTCAGCGGAAGGAAAGTCACCTTTAATGCCTGTACCGCCAAAGAGTTTGAAGCCACGCTCGTATCCATAGGTGTAGGACAAGAAGACGCAAACTTCGTAGCCAACTTAGTTGAGCAATTCCTGGACGGCAAAAACTCCGGCACGGCAGACGGAGTCCAGCTAGCGCTCGGGCGCTCTCCGCGAACCTTCAAGCAGTTTTGTCAAGACGCGCAAACCAAAGGCTGCTGGAATTAATTGAACGAAAATAAGAGCAGATCAATGGAAGCTCTCCCCCTGAGCCCTAAGATCGTCCGCTCTGAGGCAGACCGCAATTGATCAAGGACTCGATACCGTTTCCGGATTAATCTCATACCAGGTCTCCGCGCCCGGACCGAGAGGAATGCCAAGGCTCAACCAGGCGATAAGGAGAAGCGTCCAAGCGATGAGAAACGCAAAAGAATACGGGAGCATTGAGGCAATGATTGTTCCGAGCCCTGCGTCGGGCTGGTAGCGCTGGGCGAAGACTATGATGATAGGGAGATAGGGCATCAAAGGGGTTATGATATTCGTCACGCTGTCGCCTACGCGGTAAGCAGCCTGAGTCGCTTCGGGCGCAATGCCCATTTGCATCAGCATGGGAACAAAAATCGGCGCCATGAACGCCCACTTCGCCGAAGCGCTGCCTACAAAGACATTCATTGCTGCTGCCACCAAAAGGAAGGCGAGCAGAAGCGGAATGCCCGTGAGGCCGATTGCTTCCAATCCCATAGCGCCCTTCACTGCCGTAATGCTGCCAACTTGGGTGTAGTTGAACCAAGCCACGAACTGTCCAGCAATAAAGGCCAACACCAGATAAGCCCCCATCGAAGCCATACTGTCCGCCGCTAACTTGGCGACATCCTTATCATTGCGTATCCGCTTCGTCAGGACGCCAAATACAATTCCTGGAACAATGAAGATAAAAGTGATCAGAATTTCGATGGACGAGAAGAAGCTGCCCAACGCGTCGATGCCTGGCTGGCCAGGAGCCGTTTCGTCATGGAGCGGTCCCCCGGGGATCGCAAGGGAGAACGAGATCAGGAGAAAGAGCGCCCCTAGGCTTAAGCTGATCCAGAAGGCCCTGCTCTCCTCTGGCGCGATCTCCTGGGCTTGATTTGCCAGATCCAGATTATCAGGCGGCATCCACTCACCCAGCATCGGTTCGACGATCTTAACCGTCACCCAGGTGCCGATAGCGGTGACCAGAAAGGTCGAAGCGAGAATAAAATAGTAATTGGAGACCGCAGTCACCGAGTATGAAGGATCAATGATCTGAGCCGCTTGGCCCGTGATCCCGGCAAGCAAGGGATCCAGGCCGGTGATCAGCAAATTCGCGCTGTAGCCGCCTGAAACGCCCGCGTAAGCTGCTGCCAACCCAGCAATCGGATGACGTCCAAACCCGGCGAACAGCAGAGCGCCCAGCGGGGTAAGAACGACATAACCCGCATCAGCCGCCATAGAGCTAAGGACCCCCGCAAATACAACCGCGCCAGGAAGCATCGAGGCGGGAGCCTTACCCACGAGGATTTGCAATCCGGTAGCGATCAGCCCCGTGCGCTCAGCCACGCCAATGCCGATCATGATCACCAAAACCGGACCGAGCGGCGCAAAGCCGATAAAATTATCTATTGCCGAGAGCAGCGCCCAGCGAATGCCCTCCATCGAGAAGAGACTAGTGACTACTTTATTGGCAACCGTACCATCGCGCTGAACAACCTCGGCGCTGACCCCGGCGAATAGCCAGGAAGCGAGGGCGACACAGGCAGTAAGAATCACGAAAATAGTCAGCGGGTCCGGCAATCGGTTGCCAATATTCTCGGCTCTCCCCAACAAGGAGACAATGCGTTTCAGTTGATCTTGTAGTTTCAAAACGGAGACAGCTTTCTTTCAGCCTTACAACTGATGTATAAGGCAGCTCATCGCAAATCTAACTTTTCGAAACTGTAGGGCGGGGCGGTGACCCGCCAATCCATCGGAGATGCCGGGTCAGCGCCCCGGCCTACAATTGACTAAAAAGCGAGCCGAAGCTCAATAAGCATGCTTCCCGCTCGCCCACCCTTTCCCAGACAAATACTTCTCTCCATCCTTAGCAGCCGGTCCCTCCAACTCAGTGCCCATGCTATCATTCCAACGGTTCAAATAGCCAAACAGAGCAACCACGCCTAGTATCTCAACGATCTCTCCTTCGTCCCAATACCGTCGCAGATTATCAGCAATCGCATCATCCACCGCATTCGGTATCGAGGCCGCCGCAATCGCGAAATCGAACACCGCGCGCTCCGCCTCCGAAAAGGCCGGATAAGTTCTGTATTCCCAAATGTGATTCAACTTGTCTTCATCCGAACCATAGCGAACCGCCGCCCGCACCGCATGCGCTTCACAATAACGACACCCTGCTGTCATGCTCGCCAAATAAGCCAGTTGCCTCTTCAAAGCGCTGCTGATGCGTCCTTGATTTTCCATTACAGCCTGATTCATCTCCAAGAAGGCCTTAGCAATTCGCGGACGATGCATCATGGTAAAAAGGCTATTCGGAGTAAAGCCCAAGGTCTCTTCATAGAAGTCTGCCATTTCACTGGCCTCCTTATTCGAATTCCGTTCAAGAGGATAAACTAAAGGTCGTTTCATAAGCTGTAAGTCTCGCCAGCTCATTATCATCAAAGATCACAACTCTGAACAAGCATCTACTAAGAAAGGATGAAGAGCAAAGAGGGTCCAACGATGTCGATGCTCAGATTTCTGGTTCTCTCCTTAGATTAGACTCCGAGGTTCTTCCGGGAGGGAATCCTAGGACGATCGCGCTCGAGAAAGGAATGCTGCGGCAATTCTCAAAGACTGAGGAGCCCCCACCTCTTTATGAATCGAGCAGAACTCAACTATAGTCTTAACATTCGTCCAATCCGCGCCCTAATTCAGATCGCTCTCATTGTGCGAGAGTGCTGCTAAAAACGAGCAGCCTCTTTGTCGACCCAACTCAAACAGAAATCCATCTCATGCCCGCAACTCTCACAATCCTCTACATCGTACTGATTCTGACTGGTTTCGTTCTGATCCCGCTTTTACCAGCGACTCGAAACAGGAATTTTTCGCTATCCTCGAAGCGTAGCGCTTCGAAGATGGGCGCCCCTATCTGGACGCTGCTCTCCGCAGCCATCATCCTAGGAATCTTCACCGCCTACTATTACCGAAACTCGCTGGGGCAGATCGACGTAGGACAAGTCCTCAAAGGCCTGTGGATGCTCTTAGCCATTTTCGCGGGCATCCTCGCCCAAATCCTAGTATCCAACAAAAAGAGCAATCGCCCCCTCACTGCCTTCCAGAAGGGCGAAACCTTATTCGCAGTTCTAGTCGCATGTCTTGTATTCTATCCGATATGGGCGATGAACGAAGAAAGCAGCAACACGCTCGCCTGGCTCTACAGCGCCTTTCTCAGCGGCTACGGATGGGAGTCCACAATCGAGAAGACTCCAAAGCCGTCCTAGCGACCCAAACGCATCACGCTAAGCCATGAGCAAGCTACTCGGGAGAATATATCGGTTTTTTCAATACGCGCGAAATGGGCCCTTTCGACGCGCGCTCCTCGACTATGAGTCGGTATTCCAAGAAATCCTCGCAGACTTGCACTCAAAAGATGCGGAGAACAGCCCCTTGGACATCGACATCAGCTGGAATACGCGAAGCAATGATTTCAACGCAGAAGCGAAGAGGGCTACCTTTACTAGACGCAATCAAGTGAACATCAGCGTAAACTGCTTCATCGACCTTATCTCCACGGCCAATCTCGTTTTCTCATCGCAGGACCTTTTCCAGTGGATAGGCAATGCGGATGATGAAACGGGGAACTTCAGCGATGTCCTCGCAGCGGATGATCGAGACAGCTACACCAATCCTCCTAAGGGCCCTCTGAGGAAAGAAGCTGCAAACGTGACGACGGAAATCGGCATTAGTCTAATCATCCTTCACGAAATCGGCCATATCGCCCTCGGCCATACTCGGCTGGGCCCCGATCTAATCGGCAGCGCTCGATTCCGCGAGAGCGATGACGACGATGACGAGATTGACCCAAAGAAAGCTCGAAACTACCATGCATGCGAAATTGACGCGGATCGATTCAGCTTTAGCTATGCGCTCAACCTGGCAGCCCAAGGACGGTCCCCTTTTTCCAAGCAACTAGTCACGCGCCAGCTGCAAGCCCATCTATTCGATCTGGCTGTGCTCGCTTATGTACTCGTTATTACTTTTCTCCACAAAGCGGATCACCCGCTCGAATACTATATCGCCAAGCGCCACCCTCACCCTTCGGTTAGGCTCTACGCGTCTCAATTCAGCTTCCTCTCTTTTCTGCAGGACGATGACCGCCTCACTGCTCAATATTCCGCCGCATTGAAGGACAGCTTCCAGATCCTCAATCACGGAGAGTACCAGCAGACCACGATTCGCCTAATCACCCATGAAAGGGATACCCTGACGAACCTTGCGCGGGAAATCGAAAGCCGTATTCAAAAAACGATCCGAGCGAACGTCCCTTACTACGACTTCAGCTCCGGGGCTTGGCTCTCCAGCGAACCATAGTCGATTTTAATATATTATTTTCAATAAGAACAAAACAGCCAACACAGTATCCAAATACATGAATTCACACGCCGAAGACTCTCTCAAATCAACCCGAAATCTCCACCGAGCGATTATAACCATCAGCGTCGTCTCCTTGGTATTCGCCTTCTCGCTTCGCAGACCTGCCAAAGAACTCAGCATCAAGAGCGCATTGGAGAGTCTACTAGATTATCCATTTCTCGAATACGATATTTTTGCTCAAGCTAAGATTGATCAATACTCCGCTCAACACCTAGAGCCAATTGGAAAGCAGTTTAGCGAACGGCTTGAATCGAAAGGCCATATGATATTCTCCCAAAACCATATCGGAGACAAACTCGCCCAAGCAATAGAAGTCGGAAAGTTCACCGCATCCGATACTATCCTCACCGATC
>JBCCZW010000096.1:0-9824 GCA_039186805.1 Verrucomicrobiota bacterium | reverse complement strand
GGCTTTTCCAGCTTCGCCCGCAGAATCGCGGCGAGCATGGCGGAGAGGAACTCTACGGCGGAGTCGTTCATCTTCTCCTGCAGGGACTGCTTGGATACCGCTTCGCCGCAGAGCAGCCCGACGCTCAGAGCGTTCGCCGCAAAGGTGGCCTTTCCCATCCGGCTGGTCGCGATGAGAGCTCGCAGCCAGTTCTCGGGAGTAATCTTGCGGCACGCCCGCTTGGAGAAGCCGCTTTCGCGGGCGAGGGAATCGATATCGATCGAGCCGAGCAGCTTCGCGGCGCTCGCCGAGGATGGTATAAGACTGTCCATCCTCGACGACCTTGAGGGTTTTCGGAGCGAAAGCGCTCCTTAAATGAAGTCTTTTTCGTCCTAAGACGCTAACTTTCATAAGCTTGCGTATTTAACCTGACGTGTATGGTCGTTGACCGCGTTACGCGATCAACGATCGCGTTTACATTCGATAAGGATGAAGTTATTGGAAAGTCTCTTGGATTGCTCATATTGTATCCATAAAGTAGACACATTAAAATTAGAGTATCTTCTTTGCGGAGTTTCGTTTTCTGCACTCCTATTCCCGAATTAGACACTTCCCAAAATGAGCCGACTGGGTAAACGCGTCGTCGTTACTCGACTAATTTGAACGGCGGGGATCGTTTGGATTCTTGGGGAGGCCGAGGCGTTTGAAAAAGACTTCGGGCGTTTCACGCGGGGCAACGGTTTCGTCTTCTTCGCGTCCCAGTTCTTTGTAGAGCTCGCGGCGGCCTTTCATGTCGTCTATCAGTTCCTGATAGGCGATTTGGCCGACGCGAACAGCGACTCGTCTTGGTACTACCACTACGCCGTCTGAATCGGCAACGACCATATCTCCAGGGTATATCAAGGCGCCGCCTACGACGACGGGGCGTTGTACGTCGATCAATTCGTTACGCCCGATGCGCTCGCCGCGACCGCGTTTGGCGTAGTCGGTATAGACGGGATTACGCTGCAGGACGATCTCGTCGATGTCGCGTACGCCTCCAGAAGAGACGAGGCCTACGGCGCCCAGTTTTTTCCAGTGCATGATATTTTTTGATCCAATGGATCCGGTATCGTTATCGTCGTGATTATCCATTACAACGACCGTCCCAGGCTTGATGAATTCCTTGAAGGATTCGTTGGACATTTCGCTGTACCACTTGCCTCGCCATTTGCGGTACTCCCCGTAGTTTTCGGGATTACTTAGGTCTACGCCGGGATGTTTGGGGTGGTTGGTCGGACCGTAGCGAACGGTGATGGCAATTCCTGAAAAGCGGTGGCTCATGTCTGTGTCGGTCCACAAGGGCGCAATTGCCTGCTTCATGACGCCTACGTCGACGTACCCGATGGTTACGAGCCCATCGACGACGTCGGTCACGCGAGCGCCGCGGTAAAGCTCGATGAGGACTTCGTCTGAGACCTCTTGTTGAGCGCTGATGAAAGGCAGGCTCAGAATTGCCAGTGAAAGGGTGACATAGTTTTTCATGGGGTATCTAAGGTGAGTTAAGGGTTGGCGTCTTAGCGTTGAGACGTTGGAGTCAGGTTACTTTCATTTGCATTCTTACACCTTTGAGATTTCGTTCAAGATCTACGTCTTCTATTTCACCTGTGAGGAAGAAACCGCATTTCTGGTAAAAGGCTATGGCTCTCCTATTGGTATCTGTGACGGTTAATCGCACCACATCTAGTTGAATGTCGCGGGACGAGGATAGAAGTCTGCCGACTATCATCGCACCGACTCCGGCCGGTCGAGAGGAGGGGGAAACCCACATCATGATTCATTTTAGATACGGTTTGGGGTCGAGGAGTTGCGGTATTTGCGAAATTGGCGAAGAGTTGTTTAGAATGGATGGAATTTTCGCTCCGTGACTGCGTGGCTTCAAAGCGTTAAGTTGATCCAAAGTCTCCTCCGGCGATACTTTAATTCGAGGGGTGACTGACTTTCTCTGCCCTGTTTTTTTGATCCCATCCGCATGCAGCCAAGCCAGATACTATTCTGAGATGCAAATGTTCTAATGAAATTGTATCGAAAATTCCCTCACAGCAATTAGGCTTTAGAGAAATCTCAATCCATTGGTTTGCCTTTGAGATCGTGAGCTAAGAGGACGTTTCTCCTATTCACTCTCCAGGATTGTGAAATGAGTTATCAGGAGTCCATCGCTTCCTGGCCGATGGTTCCGAATTAGACGCGTTATGATCGAGTAAGGATAGTGCTTCTACTTTCTAGGCATGCCGCTTTAGTAGATCTGGAGAGGTTCTGGGAGGAGAGGGATAAATTTAGCTCCGTTCTTGTCGAGTTCGTCGCTGAGCAAGCCTCGCATTTCTAGTTTCACCTCGTGGTATTCCTGGCGGACAGCTAGGTTGTGCAGCTCCTCTGGGTCGGCTTCGATATCGTAGAGTTCGTCGAGGTAGTCCTCGTAGATGTAGCGGACGTATTTGTATTTTCCTTGGCGTATCATCAGCCAAGCTCTGATACCCGTTTTATGAGTGATGAATTCGCTCCAGTCGCCGCTTTGGTGGGCCTTTTCCAGCTCTGCGACCATTTGTTTCTGGCCGTAGATATTGCCTGTGTAGGTTTGCAGCATTGCCTGATCATCCCATTTGCTTGTGGCGGGCTCTCTGATGAGTTCCGTTAGATCGCGTCCATCGAGCTTCTCGGAGGGTTTGATGCCGGCGACGCTGTGAAAGGTGCGGACCAGGTCTACGCCGTTCACGGGGATGGCGCTTCTTGTATTGGCAGGAACATTACCAGGCCAGCTGATGATGAGCGGCGCTAGGAGGTTGGCATCGTAGGGAGCGATCTTGAGATTGAAACCATGATGGCCCCAGGCGTAGCCTTGGTCAGAGGTAAAGACGACGAGAGTGTTTTCCAATTGTCCGTTTTCCTCGAGAGCTTTCATGATGCGGCCAAGCCCTTCATCGACTGCTTTCACCGCCTCGTGATACATTTTCACGATCTCATCGAGGTACTTGTCGCCCTTGATCGGCTTTCCGGTTTCTGGATGAGGAGGATTTGCGGAGAGATTGACCATGTGTTCAGGCTTATCCGGTCGGGGTGGCCAGATATCTTTGGGATAAGCCATCTCCGGGGCTTCTGCGAGGCTTCCTACATGCCGATCGGCTGGAGTGTAGGGACCATGTACAGCTCCGTAGCAGAGCCAGAAATACCAGGGTTGGTCTGGCTTCGCGGCTCGCTCCTTGAGAAAATCGATAGTTCGGTCTGTATAAGCGTCGGTGCTGTATTGATCGAGAGGAACGAGCTCCTCGCCGTTGATTCGTAGAGACTGGCCCCAGTAGTAGTCGTTCACTCCGTCTTTCTTCGGCAAATGGTGTTCCCATACAGCGGACCAATCCCAGGTTTCCTTGTAGCGGGTTTCGCCCCAGTGCCATTTGCCGATCATGCCGGTATAGTAGCCTTGCGATCGGAAGTGTTTGGCCCAATAAGGAGTCTGGCGGTCGTAATTGAATTGAAGCATGCCCGTGAGCGCGTTGCCTCTGGAAGGAACGCATTTCGCGCCGGTATAGCTGTAGCGGAATCTCAAGCCTTGTTCTGCGAGGGCATCGAGATTCGGGGTGTGGGCCCAAGGTTGGGCTTCCGCGTAGCAGCTTACGGTTCGGATGCTCTGATCGTCGGTAAATATATAAAGTATGTTCGGCTTGTCTGCTTGAAGCGCGGCGCTGGAGAGGGTTGAGAAAAGAAGAAGGGCATAGCGAATCAATTGCATGGTTTGTAGTATCTATGATTGAGGTATCTGTCTTCTTAGTGCTGGCGATAGGGAAAGACGAGCCCTCCTTCGGGATTGGGCGAACCATTGGTTGTTAGAGGCCATCCGTCCACCGCGATTTGTTGAAAGTAGCGGTTGGCTCGGTCTGCGTCAGCTCGCCACTTCCATTGTCCCTCGGGCACATGGCCTGGGTAGTTCTCGACTAGCGGCGCGATTTCGCGGATTTTTTCGAGGCCTTCTTGAGTCGTCGTCATTACGAAATCACTACGGTACGGTTCTCCCTTGCACCAGAGGCGGAAGCCGAAGTAGGCGGCAGCTACCGAACGGTGAAGACGGGTGGTGAGGAGGGTGCGGTCGAAGAGGGAACTCAGCTCCTTATAGTCCTGAGAATTTAAGTGAGATTTTGCTTTCTTGATGTCCGCAAGGGCTTCCTCAGCTTGATGTACGGCGAAATCCTTCTCGATGAGAACAAAGCGCAAGTATTGCTCGGTTAGCTGGTCGCCTGGTCGAATCCAACCAGAGTCCCGGACTTCGGGTACTTCGTCCCAAAGGCTGTTCTGCGTGTTCTTGACGTAGGCCGGTGCCAGGTGATCGACAACGTCGCGCCAGTAGTGAAACTCGCGGTTTAGCCCGTGGTCCAAATAAACGATTGGAGGTTCTATCCATTTTCCGGATACATGGCGGACATAGCTGGAGGTATGCGTATCGAAGTTTAAGCGGGAATGGCGATTTCCTTTGTCTGTGCCGAGAGTATAGAGAGAGGCATAGACGATATCCATAGCTCTTCTGAATGCTGCTTTCACGTAGGGAAGCGCTGCCAAACCGTAGCGCTTTTCAATGAACGCGTCGTAGATCTGCTCGGCAGTCGCGTTTGGGTCTTCTGCTCCGCGACTAAGGGCAAGGAGATTGATCTCTCCTGCTCGACCGATGATTTGAGTATCCCCGTATCGGTCTGTTCGAGCGACGTAACCGACGACATTCGGTCGCGTTCCGAGAGATCGCCAGCGGCGGAGTAAGAGCTCGGGCATCGTGTTTACGATGATCGATTGTCCAAAGTATTCGCCTGCAGCGTCGAATTCGATTAGCGTCGGGCGGTCGACGGTTCCGATACGAGAGTTTGGCGGATGGGGGATAAAGAAATCGTGGGGCGTTTCCTTCATCATCAATCGCACCTCGGGGTTGTCGAAGAGCGCGACGGCGGATAGTACATTTTCGAATTCGGTTTTTGTGTAGGAAAAGGTGCGCGCGTAAAGAGCCAGACCGCGTTCTTCAATCACCACTTCAGCCACGGCGTTGACGACGGCTGCTAAGCGGGCGGCTTCCGTTGTAAGTATTTTTGAATACTGCTCTTCGACTCGAGCTCCCGTCTCGATGAAAGTGAGCGTTATGCCGTCTGCTTCAGGAACCTTGTCCAGCATGCGGCGGTAATCCGCTTTTAGCCATTCCCAAAATTCGGGAATATCTAGATTTATTGTTCCGTTTGGTCCCTCGCGAAATCTTTTTGGGTAGTATTCCAGCGAATACAGAGCGTGATCCCATAAGACGACTTCTTGAATGCCTGCCTGGTGAGCGGCGTCTATCAGTCGATTGACTAGTTTCTGAGTCTCGGGCTTATCGACCTTATTGAGGTCGTGGATAATCTTATGGGAAAGCTGGAGGTGGTTGATTTGGTAATCTGCGGCGGTTTCTATCGCCTTCATCGCTTTGGCCTCATTGTCGGAGAGCAGTGTCCATCCACGAATTTGGGCGCTAGGCGGAAGAGGAGCGGATAAAAGGAAACCGGAGGTAAGGCAGTAAAGCGAACCTAGGACGGCATTGCGTATAAGGCTTGTGGCTTTCGATTGATGGAGGCGGGAGCTCATGCGAATGGACCGTTTCTGGATAAAAATCCAGCAAGGCTCATTTGCCTTCCGCTTTCCATTTCTTCATTTTGGCAATGTTGCGCTGCAAGATTCGTAGCTGATCTGGGCGGTCTTTCTTGTCGTCGTTGTTCCAGGCCATTTCGAGGTCGTAGACTGAGTCTGCTTCAAGCGCTTGTCCTTGGTCTTTCGTTTCAGCGATCCATTCGTCGAGAGAGGATCGCATCTTTTCCAGGATGGATTTGTATTGGGGATTTTGAGACAGATCTTGGAGTTCCCATGGGTCCGTTTGTAGATTGTAGAGTTCTTCTACAGGACGCGTTTGGGCGGTGATCAGTTTTTGTTCGTCGGTGAGTCGGTTTTGATCATCCAGCTGACGGATGACTTTGATGATTTCTTTGGCGTCTTTGTAGCGGTTGGGCTGAAGGTAAGGTCGCTCGGGGTGGTAGTTGCGGATATATTTGTATTTTTGAGTGCGAACGCTCCTTATGCGATCGACGGTTTCGTCACAGCGGTCTCGGGCGGAAACGACAAAGGGACGAGACTCGTAAGAGGAGGAAAAGAGATCCATTGATTGCATGTGATCCGGAATTTGGATACCGGCGAATGCGAGACTCGTGGCTGCCATATCAATATGGATGATGCTTTCGTCTCTCAGGCTGCCCCGCTCTAAGCCTGGGCCTCTTACTATGAAAGGAATACGAATTCCCTCGTCGTAGCAGAACTGCTTCCCTCGGGCGTGAGAGATGCCGTGGTCGCTTATGAAGAAAATGTATGTATTTTCCAATACGCCTTCCGATTCTAGGTCTCTTATGATTTCACCCACTTGGTGATCTGTGTAAAGCGCGGCGCTTAGGTAGTCAGCCCAGTCCTGACGAATAATTGGATGGTCGGGGTAATAGGGAGGAAGCTTGACTTCGCTCGGCGAGACGGTGGGACCTACCAATTCCATCAACTTCTGGATTTGACCTTGAGGCGAGCGAAGTTTGCCGCCTTTCAGCTGTTCTTGGTGAAAGAAGGGTTGTCCCGGTTTTCGTTCTTTCCAGTCCGTGCCGTCGTAGAGACTTTTGTCCCAGATGAAGTTGTAGTCCGTCTTTTTCCGATTGGTGCAATAGTAACCGGCTTCACGAAAGTACTCTGGAAGCGGACGAACCGGTTCGGGGAGATATATCTTATGTGCGCCGCGGCTGCTCCGGTGATTGTGACTCCCGATTGTAGTTTGATACATGCCGGTGATCATTGCTGAGCGAGCGGCAGAGCATACGGGCGCAGTCACCACGGCGTTGGTAAATTGAACGCCTTCGGCGGCGAGCTCGTCCACATGGGGCGTTGCTATTGCGGTTTCTCCGTAGCAACTAAAGTGGGGGGACATGTCTTCGACCACGATCCAGAGGATATTCGGCGGAGAAGACGGTTCTGCCGAAGTCTCCGCTTGGGTAATCACGGCAGATAGAAAGGCTAGGAATAGGAGGATGAAATGTCGCACTTCTGGAATATAGGATGTTGTTTTCAGCAAGGTATCCAAACTTTACTAAACTGTTCCAAAACGGGCAGATTCACCCTCGAAACTAAGGTGTTATTTAAAATCAGATTGCTTGTCGAAACGAAGCCTCTTTTGCGTAGATTTACATTCCTCGAGAAACGGTAAGTCGCTCGCAAAATCTAACTAAGGCCACCGATTGCTTTGTGAGCAGAGCTTTGCTCAGTTTATATCCGAGTGGCATTGATACAATATAAGACAACTACTGATGAACTTAGACCTCAAAATGCGTTTTATCCCTTTTCTAATTTTATTCGCTTCCCTGTTAAAGGCGGACACGACCCGGCCCAATTTCCTTTTCGCTATTTCAGACGATCAATCCTATCCTCATGCGTCTGCTTACGGGGCGAAGGAGATTGAGACGCCGGCTTTCGACCGAGTGGCGTCGATGGGCGTTCTCTTCCATAACGCGTTTGTGGCGGCTCCTCAGTGCAGTCCGAATCGAGCGGCAATCCTCACAGGACAGGAGATATGGCGATTGGAGGAAGCGGGGACCCACGGCAGTTATTTTCCCAGCAAGTTTCCGGTTTTTACCCGCCGCTTAGAGGACGCAGGCTATCACGTGGGCTATACCGGTAAACCCTGGAGCCCAGGAAATTGGAAAGACGCGGGATGGGATCGCAATCCAGTAGGGACCGCGTATGCGGAGCGTCAGCTCGAAGCGCCGACCACTGGAATTAAGTCCAATGACTATGCGGCAAACTTCATGGACTTTCTGAAAGCGAGAAAGGGCGATGAACCCTTTTTCTTTTGGTACGGGTCCAGCGAGCCCCATCTAGCATATGAATATGGTTCTGGCCGGAGAGCCGGCAAATCGCTGGACGAAGCGTCACCCCCTCCTTTTCTTCCTGATTCGGAGGCGACGCGTAATGATTATTTGGATTATGCTTTGGAGATAGAGTGGTTTGATCGCCATTTAGGGCAGATGATCGATGCCTTGGAGTCGATGGGAGAGCTAGAGAATACGGTCATCATTGTCACTTCGGACAACGGCATGCCATTCCCGTATGCGAAGGCCAATCTCCAGGAATATGGCATCCACGTTCCGCTTGCCATTGCAGGTCCCAGCTTGTTTTCGGGCGGCCGCGTGAGCGAGTCGATTGTGAGTCATGTCGATTTTGCTCCTAGTATTCTAGAGTTGGCAGGAATCGAGTCTTTGCCGGATGCGACAGGCATTAGTCTTGTGCCGTACTTGAAAAATGGGGACGCGCGTCGTAGTTACGCGTTAGCTGGACGAGAACGCCATACCCATGCTCGCCCGGAGAATCTGGGTTATCCCGCGAGAGCAATCAGAACAGAGGATTATCTTTATATTTGGAATCTGAAGCCCGAGCGATGGCCTGCAGGAAACCCGATTCCCGAGGGATTGAGCGACGCTCAGCTCGACGGCTCTTTTTCTCTTAAATACAAAGGGTTTTCAGGAGGGTTTGAGGACATCGATGGGTCCGCGACGAAAAAGGATTTTCTGAGATCGAGCGCCGAGCATCCCGACCTTATTCACCTTGCGACGGGAAAGCGGCCAGAGCATCAGCTTTATAAAGTGAGTGAAGATCCTTGGTGTCTGAACGACCTGTCGCGCAATCCGAATTATGCTGAGGTCTTAGAAGAATTAAGCGGATTGCTGCGGGGTGAATTGGAGGCGAAGAACGATCCTAGGATGGGCGAGAACGGGGCGATTTTTGAATCGTATCCACGCTTTGGAGGCATGCGGCCTTTTCCTGGGTTTAGCGAGCAAGGCGAATACAATCCTGATTACATAGACGAGTAAAGTTCTACGTAGTTCGATTCCACTCTTCTGTCTTCGATCCTCATCTTCTATCTACGAGTTCCATGGGATGGTAGATGAAGATGGGGATGGAAGATAGAAGAGTTGTTACAAAAAATAGGCCTCCGCAGAGATGCGGAGGCCTGAAAAGAGTGCCGTGGGATCGGTCTCTCTAATACTTGAAGCCAAGGCTAACGTTCACTTGCATGCTTTCCAAGGTGAGTTGCTCTAGACGGTCGAAGACATCGTAGAAGATGTAGTCGCTTTCTTCGGTTACGTTGATGAGATCTACCGCGAGCTTGAAGCCGTTTTCCCAGCGATAGCGGATACCGATGTCGAGACGGCCATTGCCCTCGCTGAATTCATTGTTAGTTCCATCTTCTGCTGAGGAAGGCTCGATTAGATAGTCGTCACGAAAGTTGTATGCGAATCGTGTCGAGAAGCCGCCGCGTTCGTAGAAAAGCACGATGTTATAGGTGTTTTCCGATGTGCCGGGAAACGGGTTCGCATTTCCGAATTCGTCAACGAATTCCGAATCGATATAGGTGTAGTTAATCATGCCTCCGAAGTCGTCGAACGGCTTCGGCAGAAAGGTGAATGGAGTCTGGAGCGACATTTCTATGCCTTGAATATCTGCAGTCCCCCCGTTTTTCCAAGTTTCGACTTGGAACTCCTGTGATGGAATGCCGACGCTATCGAAACCCATCGTTTCAGTGAAGGTAGTTGGTACAATAAAACTCTCGACGTCTTTGATAAAGCCCGTGATGGCGACCATGCCCTCATCGTTGATTCCAATGTATGTATCGTTTCCAAGATCGTATTGCCAGGCCGTAAAGGGGTCGAGCTGCGGGTTGCCGCGTTATATCGCGCCATCTGGTTCGCTGACCACGACTCTAGGGCCCATTTCATTGATCGTGG
>JBCCZW010000095.1:0-9930 GCA_039186805.1 Verrucomicrobiota bacterium | reverse complement strand
TTAAACAAATCCGGCAAAATTGGATACTCGTGATCCCTCACCTCGTAAAACCCTTCCACGCCATTGTTATGTGGATACAAGCCCGACTGCATGACGTTTCGCGAAGGACGGCAATTCGCCACCTGCACGTGAGCATGCTCGAAACGCATTCCTTCCGCAGCCAAACGATCTACATGAGGAGAGGTCCCCTCCACTGCACACCCAAAAACGCCAATGGAATCAGCATTCATATCATCCACCGTGATGAACAGCACATTCAGCGGCTCCTTGCCTGGCACGGCAAAAACGCTTATCGCTACACACGCGGCGAAACAAGCGATTCGAAACATGACTCTATCCTTCCTATTCATCATCGAGGAATCCGCTACGACGATTCAAACTTTCCACGGATGGCTTGAATGCTACAACTGCAGCTTCAAGCCATCCGCGCTTAAATTCCAACTACAGCTACTTACCTTGGGGCTTGTCCGCATCCCATACGTTATACAACTCCCGTCCTGTGCTCACCTGCGGCGCTTCTTTCTTTGGCAACCACTTGCTGGCCAAGCTTCGCTTCATCGAATCGTACTCAGGATTGCTCGCCAAATTTGTCCACTCCTGAGGATCTTCTCTGTGATCATAGAGCTCTTCCGTTCCGTCGAAATAACGCGTATAACGCCAGTCCTTAGTCCGCAAAGTATAATTGCCCCGCCCCCAAGTCGTCATGGCCGGCTTCTTCTTAGGCTTAGACGGATTCTTCAACCAAGGCTGCAAGCTCATGCCATCCACGTAGTCGGGCGCCTTTATGCCCGCCAAGTCGCAAAGCGTTCGATACACATTGATAAGGCTGACTGGTTCCGAACACTTCTGACCATTCCCCTTTTGCCCTCGTGGATCCCAAACGATAAACGGTACCCGCGTCGATTCTTCCCAAAGCGAGAACTTCGAATGCGTACGCTTCTCGCCCAAGTGGAAACCATGATCGGACCAAAGCACCACAATCGTATTGTCTGCATAAGGGCTGTTCTCAAGGGCCTCCATCACGCGGCCCACATTATCGTCAGTAAACGAGATACAAGCCAAATACCCGCGTCGGATTTCATCCCAAACGCCGTGCTTTTCGAAACTCTTCACCACTGACTGGCGAGTCATCGATTGGCCTACTGGCGGCACATCGTCCAAGTCACCTTCCTTGATCGGCGGCGCCTGAATCGACTCGCTAAAACGATCGTAATTCGCCTCCGGCGTAACAAAAGCCACATGCGGGCGAATGAAGCCTACCGCCAGGAAGAACGGCTTTTCATGGTCTTTCTCTAGAAAGCCGACCGCATGCGAAGCAGTTTGGTAATCCACGAAGTCCTCTAAGGGATTCACGCCTGCTGAAACGCGGAGCATCTTACTCTTCTTATCCATGTCGTCCGACATGAAGCCCTTGCCCTCAGCCCCCTTGATCTTCCGATCGCCGTACGACCTGTAATCATCCCAAGTCTCTTCCTTTTCGTAGGTATTATCGGGATTGTGAAAAACTTTGGTGATGCCGCAGGTCGTATAGCCGTTTTCCTTAAAATGCCGCGGCAAGTTCGTGTAACGGTCCAAAACCTCCCGGTCCACGTTCTCCAGCTTATAAAAAGGGTAGAACCCAGAGTTGTGAGGCTCCACGCCCAGCATGATGGCATTGCGACTCGGCGAACAAGCGGGCGAAGCGCAATGCGCGTTCGTGAAGTTCACCCCCTTTGCCGCCAGCTTATCCATATGCGGCGTCTTCGCTTCCGGATGGCCGCCCAAAAAGCCGCACCAATCGTTCATATCGTCGATGCAGAGCATCAAAATATTCGGCCTAGACTCCTCGGCATAGGAAACCTGAGAAAGTACCGCCAATCCAAACAAAGCGCAAAAGGGCAATCTATACATAGTCTGAGAATTTCCTAACTCGCGTAACGTACCAAAACATTGAATCGGCGATTCGTTAAACATGTTCAATTTGGGCAATGCAGAAAGACCTTCACCTTAACCAACATCCCCGCCACAAATAGCGATGGTCGAGAGACCTTCGACTCGCCGCAAGCTCCAACGGTAACAGCCCCACAAACAGTCATCGAAGTGGGTCTATGAATAGAACAGGCACCCAAACCCCACCAAAATCATATCCTCAAAGCAGGGCTCAACCGCGCGATCATTCGCCGCCCTTTACCGAGGCGTACCAACGTTCCCATTGAGACGCCAAACTCGCCAGCGTTTCCGGCCTTTCCGCCGCCAGATCAACCGTTTCGTTTCTGTCTCCAGATAGATCATACAATTCCCACTCGCTGCCGAAGCGTACCGCCTTCATACTTCCCTCTCGAATCGCCGCGCTTTCCCTCCATTGCCAAAAGAGCGGCTCATTTCGTTCGAACTCCCCTCCCAAAAATGCGGGTATCAAACTCTCGCCCTGCATAGGCGCGACATCCATGTCATAGCGCTTTTCCGGATACTTGGCGTCGGAAATCTCGACCAGAGTCGGCATGATGTCGATGAAATGAGCCGCTTGACGATTGAAGCCACCCTGCGCCTTGATTTTAGCAGGCCATGAGACGACAAAGGGCGTACAGATTCCACCTTCATGACTGTAGTTCTTATAGAAGCGAAACGGCGTATTCTGCACAATCGCCCAGCTCTTCCCCACAGTATCGTAGCTGGCTATCTTTCCTGCGTCCTCCGGGGCTTCGGAAAAGACCTTCGCTCCCGTTCCTTCCGCGCAGCCTCCATTGTCAGAGGCGAACATGATTAAGGTATTATCCAGCTTTCCCTGAGCTCGCAGCTTTTCGAGCACGCGACCGATATTCTGGTCCACCCGGTCAAGCATCGCCGCATAGATCTCCATTCGCTGGGCCTCGCGTCTCTTTTCTTCAGGAGTCAATGCCTCCCATGCCGCGGGCTTCGGATCTAACTTCAGTGGCGCGGTCTCAGGATCGATCAAGCCCATCTCGACCTGTCGCTCATATCGCGTCTGCTGGATAACGTGATAGCCCTCGTCATACATCCCTTTGTACTTCGCGATGTCTTCCGGCCATGCATGCAATGGGTAATGCGGGGCGGTGTACGACAGGTAGAGCAAAAAGGGCTTATCCTTCGTCTCTGGCTCATCGAGCCATTCAAGAGCTTTGTTAGTAAAAGCATCCGTCGTGTAGAAATCCGGATCTTCAGGCGTGTAAGGAGCATGCGTCACTTCGTCATCGCACCAATAACGCACGCGCCCCTTGCTTCCCGGCACCGGCTCTCCCGGTCGTTGCACCCCTGGATTCCAAAAATTGCAAGCGCCGTCCCGTAAGCCATAGTAATGATCGAAGCCGCGATGGTAGAGATTCTCGGTTCCATGATGCTTGCCGGAAGCGAAGGTCCGATAACCAGCCGGACGTAAGACTTCGCCGAGAGTGACCGAATTCTTCATCTCCGCATGCGTTTCATCCATTCCGCTTTGCTGGGCGTAGACTCCTGTCAAAAGGCAAGCTCTCGAAGGAAAACACTTCGCCGTGTTATACATCTGAGTAAACCGCATCCCGCGGCTCGCCAGGTAATCGATGTGCGGCGTTTCAATCTCGCTGCCGTAACAGCCGAGATCGGACCAGCCCATGTCATCCACTAAAATGAATATTATATTCGGTTTCTCCTCCGCCTCGACTGCGAACCACCCGGCTGCGGCCAATGCAATGACAATGTTTCTAATCAGCTTTATCAATGATTTCATACTATTAAACCTTGCATAAGTTAGGACACTCGAATTTTCGAAGCCAGTTTCTTTGAAATAGAAAGAACAACCACCGATGATCACTGATTTTCACTGATGGCATCACAATTCGCCCCCGTCTTTATCTGTGTTCATCAGTGTCATTGGACTGCTTCGCAGTGACGTTTCGTCGATACTCTCCTCGGTAGTGGTTCAATTAAACTGCCTAAACCTTAGGAACTATCTATAGATGACTAATCCGGGTTCGCCGATACGCTTTTCGATAGCTCGATTCTCACATCTATATCTCCATCGCATGGAATATCAATCGCTTTGTTGTAAGCCCAGTAGCGGTCTCCAAACCCGACGCCGCGATTGTGCCTTACCGTATTGCCGCCATACTTAACTCTCGATACGCTAATCGCGCCCGCAATCTGCTCTCTAGGGGCCGTAACTCGCATTATCGCGCCATTGGGAGCCCTTAGCGTAAACCCATTTTCCAGTACTTCCACCTCGTTAAACTCAGGCGTATTCAGCCTCCAATACTTTCCGTTCTTCGAACGGTCGCGAACTTCCACCAGAGCAGACCGCTCATCCAAAAACGCCACCTGGACTTCCCGACGATGCTCAATTGTTCCCATGCAGCTGCCGCTCGCCGAGGCGAAAAACCTATCGCCTTCCATCCCGCTGACGAAATCCGTACTGGCAGGAATCCCCTGCTCAAACCGCTCGCCCTCCTCGGGTCGATGAGGAAATAAATTGGTCTGCCCGGCAATTTGACTCGTTCTCCCCCCTCCCACGACCCAAATGTTTCCAAACCCAAGAATTCGGAATGAGAGATTGTCCGGCCCTTTGTGTCCTGGGACTCTCTTCTGAGGAGCGGTAAACGCCACGATGACGTCCTCATCGTCTCTAAAGCGATTACGCCACACGCTCGTTCCATAACGCTCATCCACAAAGCGGCTCCAGCCGAGATCAGCAGGATTTCGAGCGTCCCCTTCATCTGGATACCAGCAGATGGAATAAAAGAGGTACCCGCGTTCATCGTCGATACGCTCTGTATCCAAAAGATAGTCATGCATCCACTTCAATGCGGGCAACTGCGCTTTCGGGTACAATCCCAATCCGATCCCCGCGAGGGCATATCCCGTTTGAGGGTCATCATCCGAGAAGTCCGGCTGCGTCCCCTTTCCCCTCGGATGCGGGATGGAGGAACTTGAGGTAGACCAGCCCCAAAGCGTTTTGACTGCATGCGGCGCGTAGTTCTGCAGTTCGAAATGAGGACTGGAGAAACTATTTCGGTTAGCGATCAAAGCCGGCCCCAAGAAGCTCCAGTTGTAACCGTGGTAGGAAAGATTCTCCGCGCTCCAACCGCCTGGGAAAACGTTTCTCGCGATGTGATCCTTGATGCGCTTCTGGATGTCCCAAATAAAAGGAAGAGCAGGACTCTTTTCGTATTTCTTTTCGTAATCGTCATACACCAGCGCCGCCAGCAAGGCGCTGCCCCAACGCACGCCATTCCAATTCGATTCCATGGCGTAGTTCGCTGAGAAACCCATATTCGAATTAGTCGTAAGCATGACCTGAAACAGCTTGTCATTAACCAGTCTTCGCTGGGCGTCACTCCACGCAGCGTAGCAAAAGTCATAGCACAGGGCCACCCCGAATAGCTGAGTCGCTCGGGTCAAGCCGCGCGAAATAGGATCGTTGAAATACACCGGGTCGTTGATTACGTGAGCGAGAGTATTCCAGCATTTTTCCGCCCATTCCTCTTTGCCGCTTAGGATATAAAGCTGAGCCTGTTTTGAGGCTAGGTAGCTCGGCTCGTAAGGATCGCTTGTATCCAAATTTTCCTCCGCCTCTAGAGTCGTAGCTTTGATCTTTTCATACCACCTCCTGTAAGGCTCGCGCTTGATTCGCTCTTGAATGAGCCCGACCTCATCCATTGTGATGATTCCTCTGGGATGCTCAAAGGTCTCCTGAGCCATCAAGACGCTCGACCAAAGAAAACACAGTCCTGAGAACATCTTCGTCATTACGAGCTAGCCTACACCTTTCCTATTTGGGCGCAAACGCCCGCTTGCATACAGCGAGAGATCTTAGCAAGGCAGCTCGCGTGAAGGGAAAACGAGAACCAGCCAATCCCACCGCTTTTAATCGAGCTGCGGCAAACGTATCGGGACTGATATTGAATCTTCATCGGAAACTTTAGGGACCAAAGCCTTTTGATCGCCCAAATTCTAAAAATCTATTCAATGCACTCCACATCTCCATCCCAACCGCAACGAACGCGCCTCATGAACAGTTAGATGATACGCTCGCCAAAAGAGCCCTAAACCAAATCGAAGCACTGAATCACTCTCAATGAGCGGCATTCAAATTATCTTTAGCAACCTTCCGCAACTCGAAAAATTCCAATGGAGCCAACACACCCGTTTCTTCAGCCCAGTCATTGTACTGTTTCGTCATCGCCATCACGCGCTCCGGGTAATTACCCGCTAGGTTTCGCCTTTCAAAGGGGTCGTCCTTCAAATGATAGAGCTCCCAAATTGGCTCCCCTTCGACCCATTCCGCTTTGCCATTCGCTACCAGTTTCCAGTCTCCAGATCGAATCGCCCGACTCGTCATATGCTCCCAATAGAGAGCCTCATGAGGATTTTCTTCCCTCCCTTTAAGCGACGGCATCAATGAGCGCCCAGGCGTAGGGGTGATTTCTCTTTCTCCGATTCTTACAGGATACCTTAGCTCAGCTAAATCAAGGCAGGTCGGGAGAAGATCCACGATGTGACCCAATCGCTTGCTTTCAATGCTCCCTTTCGTATCCGCATCGACAATACAGGGACCGAAGGCCACCAGAGGCGTGGCAATGCCGCCCTCATGATTGTAGGACTTATACCAGTCAAAGGGCGTGTTGCTCACATTTGCCCACGGCCTATCGTAACTCATAAACGTATTTTCGGAACCTGGCTCTCCATCCAAGGGCGCCGTGATGCTTCCCCAAGGCAACTCTTCATGGCATCCACCATTATCTGCCAGAAAAAAGATCACCGTTCTTTCCAACGCGCCCTGCCCTTCAAGAGCCTCCAGAACCAATCCGATTCCTTGGTCCATACGGTCGATCATCGCCGCATAAATCGCCATCTTCGTATCCCATTCTTCCCTGTCAGCTTCTTCTACACTGCTCCAAGGCCCCACCTCACGATTTCTTGACGGCAGCTCGAAGTCCTTTCGGATAATACCCATCTCCTGCATTCGGGCAAAGCGGTTCTTTCGGATCTCATCCCAGCCCTCAAGATACCGACCTTTATATTTCGCAATATCTTCCGGCAAGGCATGCAAAGGCCAATGCGGCGCCGTATAAGCCAAATACATAAAAAAGGGCTGATCCGAATTTCGCTCTTCTATAAATTCCACAGCCTTATCCGTAAAGGCATCCGTCATATAAAAACCACTACCGGCTTCTATGTCTCTCCCAGCTTCCACGATACGCATTGCTTGGCCGCCACTATTCCAAGGCTTCAAGTTAAAGTAGTTCGATGCCCCTTGAAGAAAACTGTAGTAGCGATCGAAACCATAACGGTCCGGCCACACTTCCCTATCTTCTCCCAAGTGCCACTTTCCAACCATAAATGTCTCATAACCCCCTCCAGACAAAACCTCGGCAATCGTGGTCGCGTGATTCAAAATTTTACCTCGATAGGCGGGGACTCCAAAATCCAACGTCATCTCACCCATGCCCGCCTGATGAGGATATAAACCCGTAAGAATGGAAGCCCGACTTGGGCAACAACGCGCCGCATTATAGAACTGAGTAAAGCGGACGCCATCGCGCGATAAGCGATCCAAATGAGGAGTCTCAATCTCAGAACCATAACATCCTATATCTGAATACCCCATATCATCCGCTAAGATTATGATGATATTAGGCTTATCTCCTTTCAGAAGTTCCACGCTAGCGACCAAAGCCAGAACATGTAAGAGGAAACGCGGTCCAATCATTCTAGTCTTCTCATAGCGTGGGATGCAAATGTCACGCCGTGGGGTAGTCTAACAGTTCGACTTCCCGAGCTGAGCTAACAGAGCTCTACTGCGCCACGCTTCTCCCAGAGTCTCGGTATCGATTGAGTAGCTCCAGCAACTCGCGCGCTTTATCCGCATGAGAGCGGGCCAGATTCGCCGATTCTCGCGGATCATCTTTAAGATTGTAGAGCTGCAAAGGCGGCCCGTCCTTGGGGAATGGATACCGAATATCGTACTCCATGGGATAGAATTCGCCCGTTTCTCTATTTCGCGCTGGATAACCGGGGAAATGCATATTCCTACTGCGTCCCGATCGATCGCCTTCATAATCGCCGTCGCCAGCTCCTTCAATCAGCTTCCACTCTCCTTGCCGAATGGCATACGTCCCATTGACCGAATGATGCACGGTCGCTTCCCGAAGCGGCGCAGAATAGGTTTGCCCAAATAGAATCGGCAGAATGTCGTAGCTGTCCTCTGCCGCATCTTTCGGTAGATCGACTTGAAGAAGCGCGGCAAAGCTCCTCATCAGGTCGGTTAAGCAGACCGTTTCTTCAGAGATAGAACCCTGGGCCACTTTCCTTGGCCACCGCACGATGAACGGCACTCGATGCCCTGCTTCGAAGATCATCCGCTTCGTGCCCCGCCATTCCCCATTCGGCAAATGACCATTCATTTTTTCCATGGGACGAGCGCCATTGTCGCTCGTCACAATCACGATCGTATTTTCGGTCAATCCGAGACGATCCAAACACTCCAGAACCTCGCCCACCGCCCAATCGAACTCCGCAACGAAGTCGCCGTACGGCCCTGCATTTGACTGACCCTTGAAACGATCGTTAGGCGTAATGGGAAAGTGGACATTGGTCGTGGGATAAAAAAGAAAAAAAGGTTCGTCCTTGTATTTCTCAATATAGGCCACCGCTTCTTTCGAAAGATCGATGGCCGTATCTTCAAGCGATCGCACCGTATGGACCATTGCTTCCCTACTCCGAAAATCCAAACCCTCGGGGAGTCCGACGATCTCCCGGTCACGCATAAATACCTGATAAGCCTTTTGACTATTGTGACTGTGCGGCACCCCGAAGAAATCATCGAAGCCTACTTCTAAAGGCCCGGGGGAGACCTCGCCATTAAAAGAAGTACGCGGCTCGTCACCCCATCCCAAATGCCACTTCCCGACACAGATGCTTCTGTATCCATTATTCTGAAACATTTTCCCAAGGGTTAAGCGGTCTTGTTCTATCAAAAGCGGATACTCCTCGAAAATCACCCAATTTTTGAGCCAAGTCCGCCAACAGTAGCGCCCCGTCAGAACAGAATAGCGAGTGGGAGTACACACTGCAGAAGGCGAATGGGCATCAGTGAACATCATGCCTTCCCGAGCCAAACGATCGCAATGCGGCGTATCGATCTTGGTCGCTCCATAGGCGCCTAGGTCTCCGTAGCCAAGATCATCCGCCATGATCAGAACGACATTCATAGGCTTCGACTCTGACCAGCAGGTCAAGGCAATCATCGAAAACGCAAGCCAGCTGGCAAATTTGCCCATCTTAAAATTCCAGACTCTCATGCAAAATCTTTCCCAATCAGTTAGCCTCCCGCTCAATCAACTCGCTTGGTCCCGACAGCACCATCTTCGCCCACGTCCCATCGTCATCTCCCGTTCCATAGATTATAAAATGCCCGCCATAATTCCCCCCATCGGGGTCTGTGTGCACGATTTCAACACTGTAGATATCGCCCAATGTAGGAGCTCTCCAATCCGGATCGCTACTTCCAAAGGTCTCAGCCATTGCGACGCGGGCCTCCAAGATGTAATCGCTCTCGCTGTCTCCCCAAGGATTCATCTGAATGCGATACTCCACCGCCCCAGAAGGGAGTGGCTCCTCAATGTAAGTCTCGCCCTTCGCTCCATGACGCCACCATGCGCCGTAGTCCGGAAGAGAGGTGTCGATCACAAAGCAAAATGCATTGTCGCCCTGCCCAAACGACTCGGCTACCTCATCGCGCGGAGCCTCGATAAACCAGCAGATCGAGTCCTTGTAATACCATCGCTTCGGCTCGTGATTCTCATCGCTCACGTCATTCGCATTGTCCCGCACCTCCGCTCCCATATAGAAGTATTCATCGTCCCATGCCATGTAGTAACGCGCCCTGAGGTCTTCTTCAGTAGGCGGCTCGTCGCCATGCCGGGTCAATCGATTACGGTGAGGTTCAAACCACGCCGT
>JBCCZW010000094.1:0-9945 GCA_039186805.1 Verrucomicrobiota bacterium | reverse complement strand
CCCTTACTTGAAACCATACAACAGGCCACACGTCGCCATTTTCTAAAGCAAACCTTCGCTGGGATTGGAGGCGTTGCCTTGGGCTCGCTGATAAATCCTTTGCAAGCCGGGATGAGGGACGATCTTTTATCTGCTAAGAAACCTCATTTCCCAGCGAAGGCGAAGCGCGTGATTTACCTTCATCTCACGGGTTCCCCGCCCAATCTGGATATGTATGATTATAAGCCAGAGCTGGTGAAGCGGGATGGACAGGAGTGTCCGGCGGAGTTTTTGGAAGGGAAGCGATTTGCGTTTACTTCGGGGACGCCGAAGTTGTTGGGGACGCGACGGTCTTTTAAGCAGTATGGCAAGGGAGGCTTGTGGATGTCGGACGCGATTCCGCATCTCCATGAAGTCGCCGATGAACTTTGCATGATCCATTCTATGAATACGGATCAGTTTAATCATGCGCCTGCGGAGTTATTTGCGCTCACGGGTTCGCCCCGCCCAGGGAGACCGTCTTTGGGGTCGTGGGCGACGTATGGGCTTGGTTCATCAAATGAAGATCTGCCAGGATTTATCGTATTGATTTCAAGCGGAGTGCAGCCGAATGGCGGGAAGGCCTCTTTTGGGAGCGGTTTTCTACCTTCGGTTTATCAGGGCGTGCAGTGTCGTTCGGAAGGGGATCCGGTGCTTTATGTCTCGGATCCTAAAGGAATGACGCGGGACACGCGGCGATTGAGCTTGGATGCGATTCAGGAGATCAACGAGATGCATGCGGACGAGTATGGTCACCCTGAGACGCGTACGCGTATTTCTCAGTACGAGCTGGCTTATCGGATGCAGATTTCCGTTCCTGAAGTGATGGATATCTCGGGAGAATCGCAGCGGACGATTGAGGAATACGGCGCTGAACCGGGAGCTTCAAGCTTTGCGAACAATTGCCTCTTGGCCCGACGTTTGGTAGAGAAGGGAACGCGTTTTGTACAGCTCTTCGATTGGGGTTGGGACTTTCATGGGACGAAGAAAGAGACCGGTATCCAAGATGGCCTTACAAATAAATGCGCGACGGTCGATAGGCCGATCGCAGCGTTAATCAAGGATTTGAAGCAGCGGGGCTTGTTGGACGATACTCTGATTGTTTGCGGCGGAGAATTTGGACGGACGCCTTTCAGGGAAGGGAGGACAGCGGGTTCAGAGATTTTAGGGCGCGACCACTACCCTGATTGCTTTACGATGTGGATGGCGGGAGCTGGCGTGAAAGGCGGTTACAGCTATGGAGCGACTGATGAACTGGGATTTTCGGTTACCGAAAATAAGGTGCATATACATGACTTTCAGGCGACGGTGATGCATTTGCTAGGTTTTGATCATGAACGTTTGACTTATCGCTTTCAAGGAAGGGATTTTCGTCTGACGGACGTGCATGGGCATGTCGTGAGGGATTTGTTGGCGTAGGTTTGGGAATGCTAGATTGCTTGCGGGGCGGGCTAAGGGTGTGGGTGTTGATTGACGTCTTTGATACTGCTTTCGGTTTGGGGATAGAAGATGAAGATGGAGGATGAGGATGGAAGATGGAAGATGGGGGTGGAGATGGAGGGTATGGTTCGGTTTTTTGGGGAGGGATTGCGGATTGTTTTGCGGGATGTATGGGTTGTAAGGATACAGGATTCACTTGGCGAAGGGAGCGATTGCTGAGCGACTGTTTTCTGACGAAATTTGCAAAGAGGGTTAGGGAAAGGGTCAAGGTTTTGAGGCATTTCCGATAGGGTATTCAGGATTAGTCGGGTTTGAGTAATCATTTGCGGTAATTTGCAAATTGGGGTGGCGCGCTTTTTCTATTGGGGAAATTGGTGGGTGTCCTTTTTCTCATATGTATTACTTTCGTTTGTGGTCTTCGCTTTTCGTTTTGTTTAGCTCTGTCGGACTGACAGTTTTGATTGGGGCTAATGAACGTCCTAATATTCTATTTTGCATCGCGGACGATGCTTCCATGAAGAGCTTTGGGGTTTATGGCTGCGAGTATATCAAAACGCCTTCAGTGGATAGTTTGGCTAGAGAGGGCGTTGTATTCAATAATGCTTACAACTGCAACCCGAAGTGCGCTCCCGCGCGGGCTTGTTTGGTTACCGGGCGGTTTAGCTGGCAGTTGAAGGAGGCGACGAATCACTGGCCGCATTTTCCGCCGGAGTTTGAGTTCTATCCGCATCTATTAATGGAGGAGGGCTATCATGTGGGGTTGACGGGAAAGGGTTGGGGGCCTGGGTCGTATGATACGGAGTATAACCCGGCCGGACCGATGTATGATAAGATCAAGCTGAAGCCGCCGTATCGCTCGATGAGCAATGTGGACTATGCGGCTAACTTCGAAGCGTTTTTGGATGCGAATGAACAGGGTAAGCCGTTTTGCTTTTGGTTGGGAGTGAAGGAGCCGCACCGGGCGTATGAGAAAGATGCATGGAAGAAGGCGGGAAGGAAGTTGGAGGATGCGGAGGTGCCCGCCTTTTATCCGGACAATGAGACTATCCGCGGGGATTTGCTGGATTACGCGAACGAGGTAGAGTGGTATGACACTCACATTGGAAGAGCGGTGGCGGCTTTGGAGGAGCGTGGCCTGATGGAGAATACGCTGATTTTGGTAACCTCTGATCATGGGATGCCCTTTCCTCGGGTGAAAGGACAGATCTATGAGGAAGGGTTTCATGTGCCTCTCGTGGCGTATTGGAAAGGAGTGATTGAAGCGGGACGCGTGGTGGATGACTTTGTGAGCTTTCCGGATGTCGCGCCGACTTTGATGGAAGTCGCGGGACTTGAGCCGCATGAGCAAATGACGGGGAGAAGTTTTCTTGATGCGCTGCAATCGCCGGAGTCGGGAATGATCGATGCGACTCGTGACTATGTCTTGTTGGGAAAGGAACGGCACGATGTAGGCAGAGCTAACGAGGATGGCATCGATTTGTCGTATCCAGTGAGGGCAATACGGACGAAGGACTTCTTGTATGTTCGGAATTTAAAGCCGGAGCGATGGCCGGCGGGCAATCCCGAGCATGGATTGAGAAACACGGATAATTCGCCGACGAAGACTTATCTGACGGAATTGAAGCCGGAGGATGAAGAGTACTATTTTTATGAAATGAGTTTTGGTCTGCGGCCCGAGGAGGAGTTGTATTTGATTCAGAAGGATCCGGATTGCGTAAACAACTTGGCGGGCAATCCTGAGTACGAGCCGGTGAAGGCTCGCTTACGTAAGCAAATGGAGGAGGAGCTCATCGCTCAGGGAGATCCGCGGATGTTGGGACAGGGGGATATTTTTGATCGGTACAAGTATCAGGGAAGGCAATACAACTATGAGACGGGGGAAGTTGGGGGTACAGTGAGGCCGAGGCAGAAGTAGAATTTTGGTCCGCATATTAACGCGGATTTTCGCGCATTTAATTTTGGTTTAGAGATTATGAAGAAGGTAGTTTTTTCTTTGATTGGTTTTTTTGGTTTGGCTTTGAGTGGCTTGGCGGCGGAGAGGCCTAATATTTTGTATTTTTATGTGGATGATATGGGGTGGGGTTCGATTGGACCGAATGGGCAGTATGAGCGGGAGGAGGAAGGATTGGCGCGGACGTTGACGCCGCATTTGGATCGTTTGGCGAAGGAAGGCGTTAATTTCCGTAGGGCATATGGGTGTACGGTTTGTTCGCCGGCACGTTCTTCGCAACAGACGGGATTTCATCAGGGGCACACTTTTGCGGATCGGAATGATCCGGATAATGCGAAGAAGGCGATTCGGACTGAGGATTTGACGATGGGCGATCTTCTTTCGAAGGCGGGCTATGTGACGGGCTATTGGGGCAAGTGGGGTTATGGGGGCTCGAAGAGTCAGGAGAATCCGACGATCGACAATATCCAGACTTTGCCGACTTCGCATGGTTATCAGCATGTAGTGGCGGAGCTTCACCATGTGCGAGCGCATACCTTTTTTCAGCCGACTTTGTGGACGGCCCCGGCCAAGGCCGGCGCGATTGGGGGCTTGGAGTTGAAACCGAATTCGATGGCGAAGTACCAGGGCGATTCAAGGTATCCAGATTTTCCTGCCCTGCAAAATCGGAAGGATTATCCGGAAGTAGCGTATTGCGATGATGTGTATGCTTTCGCGGCCTTGGATTTCGTGAGAGAGAATGCGATCAATTATAACAAAAGCGGACAGCCGTTTTTGGGGGTGTTGGCGGTGCAGGTGCCTCATTCGCCATTTGATGAGGTCGAGCAGTTGCCGGAGTGGGATGCTGCTTTGAGAGAGAAGGGGGGATACGATGGGTTTACAGGTCAAACTAAACAGTGGTTGGCGATGGTGAGTCGGATCGATGCGCACTTTGGGAACATCCTGGCGGCGCTAGAAGATCCGAATGGCGACGGAGATACTTCCGACTCGGTAGCGGATGATACCTTGGTGATTTATCAATCCGACAACGGAGGGCCAGGCGCGAAGCAGGACAAGGTGAGAGGCGAATTGAATATCAATGGCGGTTTGCGCGGCGCCAAAGGTACCATCTTCGAAGGTGGAATTAGGGTGCCGACGATCATGCGTTGGCCGGCCAAATTTAATGCTTCATCTAACTTGAAGCGCGGGACCAGCACGGATCTGATCGTAGATGTCACGGATCTCTTGCCGACGTTTTGCGAATTGGCGGGGGTTGAGATTCCAGCGGGAATTGACGGGGTCTCGTTAGCTCCCACTTTGACTGGGGAGGGAGAGCAGCGAAAGCGTGATTTCGTGATTCATGAAGCGGGGAAGTTTCAGTCGATCATTTCGGGTAAGTACAAGCTGATTCGTTCAGAGGGTAGCTTGGAGCTGTATGATCTCGTGGCCGATCATGGGGAATCGAACGATATTTCGGCGAAGCATCCGAAAATGGTGAAAGAGCTGGAGGCGATTATGCTGGCGGAACGGGTGGATGAACCGAAGGGCTTTGCGGTGACGTATCATGAATGGACAGGCGAAGAAGGGGGCAAGGCCTTAGAGGCTTCTAATTGGTCGGACTATGTTTATGAAAATGCGGGTATTGAATATATGCGTGATGAAGGGTCCCCACAGCTTTCTTGGGTAGCTCGTATTAGGAACGAGGATACGAAAAATCGTACGGCTATGGTCGATGCGAATTTGGAAGTTTTGAGTTTGGAAGTTGCAGGGAATGAGGGAGCTAAGAAACGTCAATCCTTGGTGGTTAAGAAGGGAGTGACCTTGACGGGTCGGAATGAAATTCGCGTGGGCGGCTTTGCGACTTTGACGATGAACAATGCGAACTTGTCCAGCGCGCGGTGGATTGAAGTGATGCCTCGAGGCGTTTTGCGAGGTCGTGGCGAAATTGAGGGAGATGTTTATAATAAAGGTCGGATTGCGGTCTGGGGGACGAAGGGAGTAGGCTTGAGCCTGAGTTCAGATTATGCGGAGGCCCCGAATGCAATTTTAGAGCTGCGTCCGGGCTCGCGGCTTGAGATTGAGGGGAGCGCCCGCCTTTCGGGGAGCTTGGTCGTAGTGGAAGGCAATGGTTTCGAAGGGAAGGCAGGCGACCGTTTCGAGGCGCTTTCTGCTGGATCGATTGACGGGATTTTCAGGGGCGGGGAAATCGTCGAGACGAAGGCAGGCAATCGCTTCCGCATCGAGTATTCGGATACAAAGGTTGAGTTGGTGATGTTGTAGGTGCGTCGCCCTTACGACTGAGCTACCCTCCTCTTGACTGCGACTATAACTATAATTTGATATGATGAAGACGCTTTCTCTGCTGATCGCCCTTGGCTCCGTTATTAGCCTGTCCGTTGCGAAGGATCGACCTAATTTTCTGTTTATCATTGCGGACGATCTTTCGGCGGAAGCTATGGGGACTTATGGCAATGAGGTTTGCAAGACGCCGCATTTGGATCGATTGGCGGAGTCGGGGATTCGTTTTGATGCGGCTTATTGCCAGTATCCCGTTTGCGGAGCTTCAAGGGCTTCGTTCATGAGCGGCTTGTATCCGGAAACGACAGGGTTTTTGGGAAACAATTATACGTTTGGGAGTTATCGGGCGACCAATGAGGACTTTGCGGATCATCCGAGTATTGGGAGTCTTCTGCGAAACAATGGGTATGTTTCGACTCGTGTATCCAAAATTTACCATATGGGAGTACCTGGTGGAATCGAAGCGGGCGAGCCGGGCGGGGATGATCCGGATTCTTGGGATCGGGCTTTCGATGTGTGGGCGCCGGAGACGGGGAGCGTGGGCGAATTCACGAGTCTTTCGCCCGCAGTCGCTCACTGGGGCAGCAGCTTCGTAAAGGTTGTGGTGCCGGACGGAGAATCAGCGACGCAGGCTGATGAAATGGCGGTGACCCAGGCGATTAGCATTTTGGAGACGCGGGCGCGGCATCGGAACAAGACAAACCGAATGAAGCGAGGAGCGCCTTTGTTTCTAGCCGTAGGTTTGGTGAGACCTCACGTACCTTTGGTGGCTCCGGAGAGGTTTTTCAAAATGTACGATCCGGAGGACATGGTTTTGCCTCACGTGCCCGAGAATGATTTCAGTGATGTGCCGAAGGGGAATCAGGGGAAGGCGAATGCGACTTCGTATCAGATGAATGAAGACACGGCGAAAGAGGCTCTGGCCGCTTATTATGCGAGCGTGAGCTACATGGATGAGCAGGTGGGACGTTTGTTGGACGCTTTGGATCGCTTAGAAATGAGCGACAATACGGTGGTGGTCTTCATTTCCGATCACGGTTGGCTGCTTGGCGAGCATGGGAGTTGGCAGAAGCCGAGTTTGTTCGAGCCCGCGTGCCGCGTGCCGTTGATCGTGAGAGCTCCTGGTTTTGAGGCGAATGCGGGGAGGGCGAGCAAGGGATTGACTGAGCTGATCGATTTGTATCCGACTTTCGCGGAAATCGCGGGATTGGCGCAAGTGGTTCCCGAAAGGGTACAGGGTCGGTCTTTGGTACCTTTGTTGGAGGACCCTTCGGGCGCGAATTGGTCTGCGGGCGCGGCTTATTCCGTAATGGGTAAGGCGAAGAACGTGCAACGTTCTCTGAGAACAGAGCGGTATCGGTATAGTCGATACGCTACAGGTGAAGAAGAACTCTATGATCATGACAGGGACCCGGAGGAGTATACCAATCAAGCGGGGAATCCGGAATATGCGAAGGAGTTGGAGAACTTGAGAGAGAGGATGGATCGGAAGATGGGGGAAGTGAAGTAGCGGGTTTCTCCACTAAGATCAGGGAGAGCGCGAATGGCAGAGGAGAGGTTCTAGTAGGCTGCGTGTTGCTGGCGGTAGGCGCGCGGGCTGCGGTCGTAAACGGCCAGGAAGCGACGGTTGAAGTTCGAGAGGTTGCGGAAGCCGCTGTGGAAAGCGATCTCTACGATGGGGAGTTCGGTCTCGATGAGGAGATGGCAGGCATGGCCGAGGCGGACTTCGGTTAGGAATTCGATATAGGATTTTCGGGTCGTTTTTTTGAATAGGCGACTGAAGTAGGCGGGCGACATGTGGGCTTGCTTGGCAAGCTGCTGGTGAGAGAGTTCTTCATCGAAGTGTTCGATGATGTATTGGCAAATACCGCGCATGCGGTCGGAAGGGTGCGGACCGACGGTTTTCGAATAGCCCGCGCTGGCGAGTGTTTGCGGCTTGGGCGCGGAGAGCAGGAGTTCAACGAGCTCGAGGAAGGCAGTCCAACGTCTCACGGATTTGGCTTCGCGGATTTTTACGAGAAGTGCGTGAGCTTGGTTAGCAGTTTGGGGGTCGAAATGGAGTCCGGATTTAGCGGCGTCGAGGAGCTGAGAGAATTCTGCGAATTCGGGGGCTATGTCTAGGAATCCGTTGGCGCAGTCGCGGGAGAAGTGAAGGACTTCGGACTGGGCTCCGCGCGGGGTTCGCCTGGTATTGCGGTAGATGTGAGGGAGGTTTTCTCCGATTAGGCAAAGGTCGCCGGGCTCGAAGCCGCCAAGGTGGTCGCCGATGACCCGGGTACCGGCGCTTTGGGTGATGAAGGTGACTTCGATTTCCGGATGATAATGGAAAGGATGATCGAATCGCTCTTCGTTGAATTGACGGCAGACGAAGGAGGTTTGCCGAGAGGCGTATATTTGCTCTATGTGAGCTTTCATTGCTTGATTCAATACGATAAGTGAATGAAATAGGTCAATAATGTATCAGTACTGGCGATTTTCAGCGCAGAATAGGAGGGAATTTCAAGTTACATTTGGCGACGCGGCTAGAGGCCCTGCGTGTTTAAGGGTCTAGGCGAATATCATCATGGCTAAAGTCACTTTTAATACGGAAGAGGGAGGGGAAGACGTCGTCGAGAATGCCGACGAAACCTTATCAGATCCAGAATCGATGTCGGAAGAGAAGTTATCGGTCTCAAGGTGTCCTTTTCATAAGTTTCGGGATAAGGGTAAGGTTTTGGTTACAGAGTTTCAGGCAGCGGTCGTTCCGATGATTCTCGGTTTAAAGGAAGTTCGCGAGTCGGCTAAGGATTGGGAGACCTTTAGCTCGGATGCGCCGCGACGAGTGCCGATTCCTTCGGAAGAGAATGTGCGCACGGTGAGGCAGTATCCACTCGAGGTAGATCCGCCGATGCATGCGGATTACCGAAAGTTGGTGGAGCCGTTTTTCTTGCGTCCGAAACAGCCGGAGGTTTTGCAGAATATCCACGATTTAGTGGACCGTTTGCTCGAGGAGGCGATTGCGGCGGAGTCGATCGAAGTCGTAGAGGATTTTTCAATACGTTTGCAATCGTACGCTTTGACCTACTTGCTGAACGTCGACGAGAGGGAGGCTGAGACTTGGATCAGTTGGGGGACTCACGTCTTTAAAGACGGGGACGGAGAATCGAAGGGGATCTTCATGGAGGAGTACTGCCAGAGGATGTTTGAAGCGGCGACCGAGAATCCAGGGGATGATTTCTTCAGCGCCTTAAACGAGGCGGAATTTCAGGGACGCAAGCTGACTCTGGAAGAGAAACTGGGTTATGCGAATATCGCTTTTGCGGGTGGGAGGGATACGATTATCCACACGGTGACGTGCATCATTGGGTACTTTGCGGATCATCCCGAAGCGCTGGAGTACCTTCGAGAGAACCCAAACAAAGTGAAATTGGCGGCCGAGGAGTTTTTTCGCTATTACATACCCTTGACGCACATCGGTAGGGTTTGTCCGGCGAAGACGGATTTGCATGGCTATGAAGTGCAGGAGGGCGGTCGCGTTTCGCTAGCTTGGGCGGCGGCAAACCGCGATGGTTCCGTATTTGAGGAGCCGGACTCAATCAGACTGGACCGGAAGCCGAACCCGCACGTTTCTTTTGGCTTTGGGATCCATCATTGCTTAGGCGCTCATCACGCGAGAGCGATTGCCAGGAGTTTGATCGAGAAGCTTGCCGATAGGGTATCCAGCATAGAGATACTCGATCATGTCCCTCTCATCGAAAGAGAAAAGGATTTCGATAGAAAGGTTGGCTACGAGAGATTGGTTGGGGCCTTTGTGGGAAGGTCTCGTTTGTCGTCCCTCTAGTTAGGGAGGATTTTGGAAACCAAGGAGAGGAGTTGAAGCTGATTAAAGGGCTTCACGATCCATCCTGTCGCTCCGGCGGCTCTTCCTAGGTCTTTTTTTGCAGGGTCAGACTCCGTGGTAAGCAGGATGATCGGAGTGCGACTGTGCTTAGGCGAGCTTCTGAGTTCACGCGTCAGCGTGATGCCATCCATGCGAGGCATGTTGACGTCGGTTATGATGAGATCCACTGAACGGTTCTTGAGCGTATTGAGAGCCTCAATACCGTCTTCTGCTTCGAGGACTTCGTGACCGGTCGGCTGCAGCGTGAAGCGGATCATTTTGCGCATGGTTTGCGCGTCGTCGATAGTGATAATCGTTTTGCTCATATGCTTATGGGTAGGGAGCTGAGAGTCCGGATTGCTTGAGTTGGTAGTGAGTGTGAACCCTAGGTTGGACGGCT
>JBCCZW010000093.1:0-9959 GCA_039186805.1 Verrucomicrobiota bacterium | reverse complement strand
CCCCATTCCACATTCACCCCGGTGTCCTGAAAAATAATTTTCCAACGTTGGAAAATTCTTTGGCAGAGCCACTAACAGTTGGAAGAGCGCTTCATGCCCTTACTTCGAAAATCCCGAAACATTCCCTGTAACCTCACCTCTCAAATAGTGTAAGAATCCCACACAGCAACTTGCCATGCTTACCAAAACCCACCTTCAACCTATCGTCCACACCGCATCACTCGGTTTCTTTGCGACGACTGCAAACGCATCCGAGCTCGAGGTCAGAGATGGCGATTTCTCGCCTTCGCTCGCTCCAATGCACCACGAGACGATCGAGCTACTGCCCACCGAAGGAATCGACATCTATGCAGATAGCAAAGGCCTCCGCAACTATGCCGAACGCTTCGCCGAGAAAGTCTATGAAGCCGCCTACGAAACCACCGGCGAACCCGCAGGAAAAGGCCTTCTTGTTATCGGCAAAGCAAGCGACCCTCATCCCATCCTGCTCATCAAGCAATTCCTCGAAGTCGCGGAAGCGGAAAACCAAGACGAGGAAGTTTCCATCAAAGTCGAACTCTTCGGCACCGTCGTCGAAGACTTCGAAAAGGCCAGCAAAGAGGCAAAGGAAGAAATAGGCGTAGAATTCGAAGAGGTCGCCCACGCCGTACCCATGCCTCTTGAGGGTGTCGTCCTGAATATCTACTTAATGGCGAAAGAGGAAGATTTCGATCGTGATCGCATCGCAGAGAGAATCAAAGCCAACACCTATAAAGAAGCCCTTGATGGGAATTTTGAAAATTACGACTGGGCGGTCTACCTCCCCCCGAAAAACGCGATCGACAAAGTCATTCGCGAGGTCCTGCCGCACGTCATGAAGAAGGAGGGCTTGGGCTTCTTCAAACGTACCCTCGTCCGCGGAGCAGTCGCCACCTTTAAGCCGCTCATCCGCGATGCAATGGAAGGCGTCCGCAAATCCATTCTCTACGATGCCATGCTCAAATCCACCAGCGAGCTCAACCAGGAAGACCGCGAGCTTCTCACCAAAGCCTACCTCGGATCCCTTATGCCGCGCGGAAAAATCTTCGGCAGCGACAAATCCGGCCGCAGCCTCGAAGCTATCCGCGAACAGAAACGCAAGAATGCTGAGTATGCAAAAGATCCTTACATCGAACCCGCGGAGCTCCTGGATCAATCCATCACGCCCCATTCCCGCCTGGCAGGCGATTACCTCATGCACGGCCACGAGCAAATAAGAGTTTTTGATGAAGCAGGATCGCTTCGCTACCAACACCAGGAAAGCGACCCGCTCATTCTCTATCCTGTATCCAAATTTCTCTACACTACTTCCGATCGCAAGATGACCATCGAGTTCATTCTTAGCGAATCGGAAGACTTCGCCTCCGCCGAAATTCGCAAAGGACGCTGGCGAACCATTATAGAAAAGAAGAGTTAAGCCAAACGCTCAGTTCATCTGCGCCATCCTTTAGCCAGACCTCGATTTCCTTCTAGCGACGCGGGCGCTTCCCGACATAGCGCGCTCGCGGACGTATAAGCGTTCCAAACCCCCGTTGCTCGATCGCGTGCCCGATCCAACCCGCGCAGCGTCCAATGGACGCAATCTGAACCGGAGCCTCCTCCGGCAATTCAAGAGCCATACCCAATAGAGCCAAGCCGCAATCTACATTCGGCAGCAACCTCAGCCTTTCTCTCCCAAACGACCTTAACTCCTTATAGAGCTCCAAGGCCTTCGACCCCGGTCTTTCGTTTTGTACCATCTGGAAAATCCGTTTCGACCTCGGATCTTCATCCCCGTACAAAGGATGCCCAAATCCTGGAATGACTTCGCCTCTTCTCAGTCGCCCTTTACTCGCTTTGAGTACAGAGCCTTCCGATTCCACTTCTCTCAAGAACGCCTGAGTCCTCCATATATTAGCCCCGTGCTTGGGTCCTCTAAACGAAGACAAAGCCCCAATGACGCAAGCGTGCAAAGACGCATTGGTTGAAGCGATGCACCTCGCAGTAAACGATGATACGTTCAACTCATGATCCAAACTAAGAATCAAGGCCTCGTCGATCATGTCCTGATCATCCGGATACAAACCCCATTTGGCGCTCAGCTTCTCCGAAACGGCTCCCCTCTTCCAATCACCGCAGGCCATTGAAGTCAAAAAATCGATGACGCCTTCACCCGTTCCAACCCAATCCGTTCGAGGCAGCAAGCACTGTTCTTCATGCAGCGGCAAATATAATTGGCAGCGCTCCAACCAATCCATCTCGGCGGAAACCGTGTGGAGGCTCTCGAGTTTCTCCTCCGATATCGATCCCTCCTTTAGAAAAACCCAATTGCTCGTCCACTCCCCGCTCCAGAAAAACCGGGCGACCTCTTCGAAATTCCGCTTCCGCCCTAAAAGACAAGCATCTTCCCCGCGGTAAAAGAACCTCCCATCAGCAATGAGAGTGAGCTCTGACTCTAACGAAGGGTGCCCCCAACTTAACGCTGAATTAGCAGCCAACTCGGGATCCTTCCGCACCTCCTTCTTGGCGGCAAGACGTTCGATATCATCCTTCACATAGAGCTTTTCTCTCCCCGTCCCCTTGCTCGCAGGCTGCGATCTTATGAGTCCCCGACTCACATACGCATACAAAGTCTCGAGCTGCACATCCAAACGATTAGCCGCTTCATGTGAGCCGATCAGTCCCGGATCCTCCTGATTCATAATAAAGATACATGCATACATTGATTATATTATCAATATTGACTTTTGAATTCACTCATAAAGCTTGGTAGCATGAACTCTGCTGAAGAAGCTTCCCGTCCAAATTATCTAGAGAACATCTATCCGAAGTCCGATCTTCCTAGATATCAATGGATTAAGTCGCCTCATCTAATTCCGAGCCAAGTTTGGCTTACCGAAACCACCCATCGTGACGGACAACAGGGAGGACTCCAACTTTCAGCTCAAACCAGCATCAAAATCTACGATATTCTCTGCGCTTTCACTTCGCGGAGCGGGCTCATTCGACAGGCCGAATTCTTCGTCTACAGCGATTCGGACAGATCAGCCCTTGCTGCCTGCCTGGAACGCTATCAATCCGGAAGTCCTATCGAGCCAACGACCTGGATTCGGGCCAGTATCAAAGACGTCGAGCTCATCAAGTCTTTCAGTATCGCTGAAACCGGGATGCTCGCCTCTTGCTCCGACTACCATATGTTCCACAAGTTTTCGCCAGGGGGCCGCGAGGCCGCGATGAGCGCCTACCTAAAAGCTGTCAGAGCAGCCCTCGAACTCGGCATTCGCCCTCGTCTTCACCTTGAAGACGCTACCCGAGCGGACCCTGAATTCCTCAAGCAGTTCGCAAACGAAGTCCTCAATATCACTCAAGACGCTCCGTCGCGCCTACAGGTTAAAGTCCGTCTTTGCGACACTATGGGCCTGGGCCTTCCCTTCCCAGAAATCGCCGCTCCCCGAGGCATCCCACAACTTGTTAAACTCTTCAGAACCCAGGGATTCCATTCTGAGCAGCTCGAATTCCATCCGCACAATGATACGGGACTCATCGTCGCCAACAGCCTTTCCGCGATCCTTGCTGGGGTCTCGGCGATCAATGGCACCTGCCTCGGCAAGGGCGAGAGAACCGGCAATGCGCCACTCGAACAAATCGCACTTCACCTGTGCGGTATGAATAAGTTCGATACGAACTCCATCGATTTTACCCAACTCGGTAAACTCGCCGCTCTCTACGAATCAATTGGTTCGCCGATCTCGCCCCAACACCCCTTATTCGGAAAGGACGCCCACCGCACCCGTGCAGGCATCCACGCAGACGGACTCAACAAGAACTGGAGAATGTATGCTCCCTTCGACGTTCCAAAAATTTTGGGACGTCCCTTGGAAATATCGCTCACCAAAGACAGTGGGCTCGCCGGCATTCAATTCATGATACGACAAAACACCAATCGCGTCCTCCCCAAAGATCACCCAACTATAATCGAAATCGATCGTCAGCTAAAACGTCAATTCGAGTCAGGGCGCCAAACCGCTGTCGAGTGGGAGGAACTCCAAAAACTCCTATAGCCATAACTAGACTGAAAGAAAGATCTGCTCTACATACGTGTCTTCGCAAAGCTCAGGATGAAACGAAGACGCAAGCGCGTTGCCCTCCTTCACTAAAGTCGCCTCGTCATTCAATCGCCCCAAAACTTCCACCCCTTCGCCGACCCGTGCAATACGAGGGGCTCGAATGAAGACCATTGACGTCCGACTAGTCTTACCCCCGCTAACGACATCTCCCCCCTCTTCGAAACTATCCAACTGCGTCCCGTATCCATTTCTTTCAATATCGATATCCATAAGGCCCAACCCATCCAAGCGAGGATCACCTGTCCTCGAAGCCAATAAAATCATCCCCGCGCAAGTCCCCCAGACGGCTCGACCCGACTCATGAAAATCATAGATTGCTTTTTCCCATCCCCAAAACTGCATCAACTTTTTCAATACAGTGCTCTCACCTCCGGGGATGATAAGCCGCTCGATCTCCTCAAGCTCGTCGGGCAACTTCAGCAGTCGAACCTTCTGCCCCATCCGCTCCAGCTTGCGTTGATGAGTTTCAAACCCTCCCTGCAATGCGAGTATTCCAATCACACGTCTAATCGCCCCTAAACCGGAACGCTTCGCTCGCTTCCAAAGAGCTCATCTCCAGCCCATCCATCGCTTCGCCTAACCCCCGGCTCGCTCCCAATACTTCTCCTGCATCCGCAAACATAGTCGTCGCCCTCACGATGGCCTTCGCTCTCTTCTCCGGATCCTCAGATTTGAAAATCCCCGACCCCACAAAAACAGCTTCCGCGCCCAATTGCACCATAAGCGACGCATCCGCCGGTGTAGCAATTCCCCCCGCAGCGAAATTTGGCACCGGCAAGCGACCCTCCTTGGCCACCCACTTTACGAGTTCCAATGGGGCTGCTAGGTCTTTAGCGGCAACTCCCAACTCATCATCGCTGAGTATCGTTAGCCTGCGAATCTCGCTCCTCACCCGTCGCATATGCCGCACCGCTTCAACAATGTTCCCAGACCCCGCTTCTCCCTTTGTCCGCAACATGGCCGCTCCTTCCGCAATCCGCCGCAACGCCTCACCCAAGTTCCGACATCCGCAAACGAACGGAATATCAAAAGCGTATTTGTCGATATGATACACATCATCGGCCGGCGTCAGCACCTCGCTCTCGTCAATAAAATCCACCTTCATCTCCTGAAGAATCTGCGCCTCTGCAAAGTGCCCAATCCTGGCCTTCGCCATCACGGGAATCGACACCGCATCCTGGATTTCCGCAACCTTTCCAACATTCACCATCCGAGCGACGCCTCCCTCCTTTCGGATGTCAGAAGGCACTCTCTCCAAGGCCATCACCGCCGCCGCTCCCGAATCCTCCGCAATCCGCGCCTGTTCCGCCGTTGTCACATCCATGATGACGCCGCCCTTCAACATCTCGGCCAAACCAATCTTTAGCCGCATCTTCCCCTTTTCCTGTATCGTATCCATAATTTAAATTCCTGTTAGGGCTTAGGCAGGCCACACCGCGACGCCATAGGCGAAGCATGGACCGCTCCCAAATCGTTCAATACTCCCTATTTCAAATTCACTATTTCACGACCCAACCGCTCCAACGCTCTCTCCAAAGTTTCCGTCGACCCCCAGGCATAGCCCAATCGAAACCCATGCAAGTGACTCTCCTTCGCATCCGCGCCCTCCACAGTCCGGATCAAATAACCCTCCTCTTTCATCCCTCTACTTAGCTTCTCCAAATCGATCGATTCCGGAAGGTTCAGCCACAGAGCCGGCCCGCCCCCAGGTCGCGTCCACTTGACGCCCTCGGGCATCAAATTCTCCAACAGCTCCAGACAACTCCGGTACCGCTCATCAACGATTCCCTGGATCGACTTCAGGTGCGCATCATAGTATCCCTTGTCCAGAAATTCGAACAATCCCATCTCCGCCAAAGTCGGTACCCCCAAACTCGTATAAGCCTTAATCCGAGCCAGGGACTGCACAGTTTTCTCATTGCCCAACACGTATCCAATTCGCAACGACGGCATCAACTTCTTAGTGAAGGAATTCACATAAAGCACATTCGTCCCTCCACGAGACCGGAAGCTCGGACTAAACTCCGAATAAGACATCATATCCGAACCCCAGTCGTCCTCCAAAATTCCAAACCCGTATTCAGCAGACCACTTCAAAATCGTCTCCCTCTCGCTCGTCGTGTACGAGTAGCCGGTCGGGTTCTGGAAATTCGGAACCACGCTCAGCAAAGACGGCCGGTACTTCTTTATCTGCGCCTCCCAAAGATCCAGATCCAGACCATTGAAAGGATCCACCGGCAACTTCACCACTTCAAACTCGCCCTGCACCAACGCCAGTTTCTGCGTGTAATACGCAGGAGACTCCACCGCCACCACCTTCCGCTTTAATCCTCTAAACGCCAAATCCAGAGCCATCTGAGACCCCGCCGTAATCACAATGTGGTCCGCCTCAGCATCCATCCCCCGATAACGCAATCGCTCCGCAATCTTCTCCCGCAAAGGCTTATACCCCTGCAGACTGTACATCTCCGGAAAGCGCGCCTCGCAACTAATCGAACGAAAAGCGCTCGTCAGCCGCTCCATCGGCAAGATGTTCCGATCCAAAAAAACGTTGCTCAAGTCCGTCAAACCGCGATCGCATTCCACCTCAGCCAAACCGTCCCAGGCCAGCAACTCAGGACCAAACGCCTCAGCCTCCGGTACTCGCTCCCCGCTTCCACCCGAAGAATCCACCACAAACAACCCCACACGACTGCGACTCTCCACCAATCCCCTTGCCACCAATTCATCGTAGGCGACCTGGATCGTGTTTTTGGAAACCCCAAGCTGCAGAGCCAATCTCCGTACAGGCGGCAAACGGTACCCCGCCGCGTTTCCATTGCCTCCAATCTCGGCTGCCAAAGCCTCGACGATTTGCAGCGTCGTGGTCCCATTCGCCGAGCGATCAAGGTCCAAAGAAAAGCTGAGATATGGCTGAGAGTTCATTTTCGCTATCCATCTTAGCCGCAAATCCGTCAAAGATAAGGGACACAAGGCTATAAATCAGTGGGACAGCTTCCGGTCACCGAAAAAACTCTACAGCCCTCACTCAGTCATTCACCGCCAACCCATTCTGATTCAACTAGTAGCACTACCTATTGAAAGGATCGATCGCATAAGTTCCTCTCCTTAGTGTTTTTTTGTTAGTCTTTAGGTATAAACGCTGCTAAATTGCTTAAGTGCAATTAGGTATTCCCATGCCTAAGCCGAGCAATATCCCCATGACGTCCTCGCGTCGAACCCTCCTCACCCTAGCATACCCAGCTCTGACGATGATCGCGCTGCTGGACCCCTCTGCCTTTGCCCCATTCAATGAGGAAGAACTTCGCAGCGAACTCTCCCAAAAGCTCCACCAACACGACCCCGCCCAATTCCCCGAACAACCCCTTCTCGCTGACGCCCTCGCCTGGGCCGATGCATTCCTCAAAGAAAAAGACTTCATATACCGCGAACAATCCCAGTCCAACATCTCCTATCTCCGATCCCTCAATCGCACCCTCGAGCAAGGCAAAGACTTCATCACCCACACTGCAGGCTCACGCTACCCCTACCGCTTCCAAATCAGCGAAACTGAACACATCGAATACTATCTCCAATTCCCTTCTCGCTATAACGCCGATCAAGCCTATCCTATCTTGATCGACCTCCCAGGGCTAGGTTGGCTCAACAAACGCCTCGAGTTCACCGCTCTCTATGGAAGGAATCGCCATTCCGGATTTATCGTCCTTACCCCGATCAACAACGAAACCTTCTGGAACTACAGCAAACTCGACGCCCTTCTGGACCGCATCCTCACCCGCCTATCTATCGACCATCAACGCATCTACCTGATGGGGCACAGCCTGGGCGGCAACGGCGCTTGGGAATGGGCTAAGCGCCGCTCCAATACATTCGCCGCCATTTCCCCCGTCTCCGCTTGGAGCAACCTCGACGAACTCGACCGACTAAAAAACACCCCCGTACTAATGGTCCACGGAGCAAAAGACTTCATCATAAAAATTGCTTGGAACCTCCGCCCCACCAACTATCTAGAAAGCCACGGAGGCACCGTATCCAAAATTATCTTACCCAACGCCGGTCACGATGTCCTAGACCGCTCCACCCGCGAAAAAACCGTAGACTGGCTTCTCAAACACACCCGCGACGCGTAGTCTGCTCTAGGAGCGGCTGCTTCCAGCTGCCGACCAAAACCCCGTCCGGAGGTTGGACTTAAGTCCAACCAAAAAGCCCACCATCACCCAAACCAAACCTGATTTCAGATATCAGAGCTCAAACCTCCAAACAAACCACTGTCACCGCAAACCAAGGCCCCTTCGACTCCCCAAACAAACACTCCCAATACCACCTCGAAACATCCATCCACTCGGCTCCATCACTCCCAACAATCCTCTCCCTCACCCCTAGCGATACCCCATCTCGCTCCACGGTCGACCGCCTCCAAAGTTTACCCTCGCCATCCAAATAAGCTGGCTCTGGAGACACCGCATATCCCATCGCCCGAAAGCAATCCGCTGCCGGGTGCAACTTACGGGTAGGCCTATCCACTTTCCTCAAGACGATCCGCTCTCCATCGCCTTCAAACTGCTTCACCACACCCGGGAATCCAGCTGCAAAGACGCCCTCTTTCTCCCCCAAAGGAATCTCAATCCAATCTCTCTGAAAAACCGGCCATTCCTCAAGATCCACACCCGACGCATCCAAATTTCCACTACTCACCCAATCCCGACTCCAAACATCCGCCAAGAACCCCAAGCACACCACTAACACCACAACCCTAAAGGTAGGGAGGAGTCGCCGACTCCTCCGCAGAGCCATCGTCCCCTCACGACCCAAATCCTCAAATATTCGATCAGTATCCATCTGCGTCTATATGCGGACCTCCAATCCCTTTTAATCCAAAACCAAATCTCTCCCCATACAAACCGCTCTTCCCTTCATCTCTCCTTCCATCCCCACTTTTAACTCTTCGCTCTTCGTTCTTAACTTACCCAACCCTTCCGCCCGTTTCCATGTCCCCCACAACGCCAAAGCAAAGAATCCCAAGCCAACGCCGGAGTGTCCCCACTCCGGCGCCCGTATGATCTCGGTTTCCAAAAAGAACAAAGAAAAATTCCGCAACACATTTGCTCCAAACACCGCTAGGCCCGCAAACTGGAGCAACTTAAACGAACTCAATGTATCTAACTTCCAACGACAGATAATCACGCAGCTAAAAAACGCCCCCATCCAAAGCATCTGAATCCCGGAGCAAGGCGCATCGATAATCACCATCTCGCCCTTCCAATGTAAAGCCGTTCCCACCGCAGTCACCTCAAGTCCCACCAAATTCAGCAAGCCCGTACACACCCTCCCCACCACCCATCTAATGGGAAAACCGCCATAGAACTGCAGCGAAGCGATCAGCGGCAACGACAAGGCAAACAACCCCCAATGCCCCACCCATCCGTCACTTCGGCCCCACAAAACTGCCAAAGCCAAAACCACGAACCCAGCGCTGACCAACAAACTGACCCGATCATCAAAAAAAGAATACACTCCCAAAACCGCAACAAACCCCACCATCCGCTCCCACGACACCGCCTCCAACAACTCCCGCCTCCAAGCAAAGCCCAGAGCAACCGCAAGAGCCAACACCCCAAATGGCTCATCTGCTCCATCCAACATCCGCTCCCCATACCAAACCCAAATCCGCCAAGAAGCCGCAACCAACAGCAAGCCCAATATCATGTTAGAAAAAGGTAGGGTTCGGGCGCCGCCCCGAACCTGCCCAACCCACTCCCGCAACCACTGGAGGTACGACCTCCGTATCGTCCTAACCCTGCCCTTCATCACACGACTCCACAACGCATCCCCCAT
>JBCCZW010000092.1:0-10006 GCA_039186805.1 Verrucomicrobiota bacterium | reverse complement strand
GCGAAAGGCACGCTGGTCGACCTGATTGATGTGGCTTCCGGAATAATTTGGAACCGACGAATGGATTGACTGGGTCCATCTGATGCGAGGGGTTTCAGCAGATTGTTGGGCGGTCTTTGGTGTTTCAGATGTGGTTCGGCCTTCTGAATCAAAATTAAGGCAAGCAAACTGCTAGCAGCAGGGGTGCCGTCTTTGTCGCAAAAGCGAAAGCCGAGGGAGTTCGCCTTCCTTTCAATTATATTTCTCACTTGTTTGCTGGATATCGTTAGTCTGACGGTAGCGATTCCGATTATGCCCTTCCTGCTGGAGTTCTATTTGGCTCCTGATGCGGATGGGTCCTACGGGTTTCTTCAATGGCCGCTGGTGAAGCTGCTCGAAATCATGGGGGTAGAGGAGGGCGGTTTTGAAGGGGCTTTGCTCGCGAGTGGAGGTTTGGCTCTGACCTTTTCGATCGCCCAGTTTGTGACTGCTCCCATTTGGGGACGTTTATCCGATCACTTTGGCAGGAAGCCGATTTTGCTTTGGACGGTTTTTGGGGCTTTGGTCGCGCAGTTGATTTGGGTTTTCGGAGCCTCATTAGAGCTCTTCTTGCTAATGCGATTTGTGGGGGGCATGATGGCGGGCAATATATCGGTAGCCAGCGCGGCAATTGCCGATGCGATCCCTGGATTTCGTAGGGCGAAAGCGATGACGACGATTGGTCTGGCTTATGGGATCGGCTACATGTTGGGGCCTTTGATTGGAGGGAGCACTGCGGAGATGAATGCGCTCGAGTATCTTGAAGGCGCGGAAGACTTCGGCTTGCACCCGTTTTCCATCACCGCGGCGGTGGCGGCGGTTTTGACCTTGGTGAATTGGGCTCTCATTCGCTTTGTCTTTGTGGAGTCTCTCGAAGAGGAGAATCGCGATAAGACAGTAAAGATTGATTGGACCTTGCTCACGTCCTTGTTGGCGAAGGTGCCGAACGTGCAGGTGCGCCGGATATTCTTGGCGAATTTCTTCTTCTTCGCAGTTTTTATGGGCTGCGAGTTCAACATTGTCTTCATCGCGATCGAGCGTTTTCAGTTTTCAGCGGCTCAGAATGCCACGATGTATTTGTTGATCGGATTTACGCAGATTATCGCTCAATTTTTCTTGCTCTCGCATTTGATGAAATGGATGAGCGAGAAGTCGGTTTCGGTCTCCGGTTTTGGGCTTTTGATTCTCGGGATCTGGGGCTGCGCCTATTGCCAGTCTGCGTTTCAACTCTATGCGGCCTGCGTGGTCATGTCATTCGGTTCGAGCGTAATCTTCCCCTGCCTATCCTCTCTTGTTTCGCGGAAAAGCGCGACTGAAGTTCAGGGTCAGGTGATGGGAATTCACCGATCCCGAGGGGACGTGGGGACCGCGTTTGGCCCGCTCGTGCAGAGTATGATCTTCTTTCAAATGGGAGGATTTTGGGCATTTTTCATCTTTGGTTTGGTGTTGCTGATTCCCTTGTATCTGATCACGCGGGTTTCGATGGATTAAGGCGGCTAGTGGTATGCGGAAAGCAGGTCGGTAAGATTCCTGCTGGTAGAGTCGTTCAGATGAGATTTTTCGATAAAACCCTGTTGATTCTCTCTTTTTGCTGGCTTTGCGGATCAGCGCTTTTGGCGACTGATGTCGATGAGCTTGGCGGTTGGGAATCTGAAGCTTTAAGCAGCGAGGTAGATTCCGTGCTGAAGGAAGTGGCAAGTTTGCTGGCCGGGTCGGAGTGGAAGCAAAGCGAAAGCTGGGAAGCGGTTCTCCATGAGGAATTTTCGGGGGCGGCTCTGTTGCCAGTCACGATCGAAGTGGTGATCGAAGATGATCGTTTCAAGGTTTCGAGGGGAAGGGTTGAAGATGCTGAGTTTACTTTAGAAAGCGATTTAGTGAAAGCTCTCTCCGCTGTGTTTGATCGTATCGACATTTTGGATGCGAAGATTGCTGCGAAGTTCAAGCTCTTCGGTATCGAGCCCGACGCGGATGGGAAGGGAGCGGTGACACGGCAGTGGTTAAGCCTTAAAGCAGACGGTTCGGAGCAATCCCAAGAGCAAAATGCCGTATGGGAAATGACGTGGCGCAAAGAAGGGGCGTCTTCATCGCCTCAGCTTTTGTCTGCCAGGGTTCTTTCTTTCGAGGAGGTCCGCTTTACGGGAAGGGAAGGTGCCCCGCTGCTGTTTAGCGATCTAACGGAAAGCGTGATGGAAGGGGTGGCGGCTTTCGAGGACCAGCTCAAGCTTGGCACCAATTATTGGCTCGAGCGGATGGAAAATCGTTTCCCGCTTTACTATTACGGGAATCAAGGGATCGCTCTGGGGGACATAGACAACGATGGTTTGGACGACGTCTATGTATGTCAACCGGGCGGATTACCCAATCGTCTTTTTCATCACCAGAGCGATGGGAGTGTGGAGGATGTTACTGCGGAGGCTGGGTTGGACTTTCTGGATTATACTCGGAGCGCTTTGGTTCTCGATTTGGACAACGATGGAGATCAGGATCTGGCTTTGGCGACCCTCGACGGCTTGCTGCTTTTGGAGAACAACGGTAGTGGGAAATTTAGTACGCGAAAGATCATCCCTGCTGGTCGCGGGGCTTTGTCGATGAGCGCGGCGGATTTTGATCAGGATGGATTGGTGGACCTCTATCTTTGCAAGTACTTCGCGGACCGGAGCCAGGAAGGCGAGTTTGCCTTACCCTTGCCTTATCACGATGCGAATAACGGCGGCGGCAATCTGCTGCTGCGAAATGTAGGGGGATTCGAGTTTTCCGATGAGACGGATTCCTCTGGTCTTGGGGACAATAATTATCGGTTCTCCTTCGCGGCGTCTTGGGAAGACTTCGACAACGATGGGGATCAGGACTTATATGTCGCGAATGATTTTGGACGGAATAGCTTATATAGAAACGACGCTGGAAGATTCAGCGATGTAGCAGCTGAGTTGGGAGTCGAGGATCTCTCTGCTGGCATGTCTGTGACTTGGGGGGACGTGAATCAAGATGGATGGATGGACCTTTATGTGAGCAATATGTTTTCCGCCGCGGGAAATCGAATTGCTTATCAACGTCAGTTTCAGTCCGAACTCGAATCGGGTACGAGGGAAGCGTTCCAACGCCATGCCCGAGGCAATTCGCTATTTCTCAACCAAAGAGGCGAGAGGTTTATCGATGCGTCTATTGATTCAGGGACCACTTTAGGGCGCTGGGCTTGGTCGAGTTTGATCGCCGATCTTAATGCGGATGGTAAGGAGGATATCTTGGTGGCGAACGGTTACATTACCGGTCGACGCTTAGATGATTTGTGAAGTTTCTTTTGGCGGCAGGTCGTGTCGCAATCACCTTCCGATTCGAATTTGGACGACAATTATGTCGATGGTTGGCGGAACTTGACGCAGTCGATTCTCGAGGGAGAGTCTTTCAGCGGCTTCGAACGAAATTGCGCTTTTCTGAATGTGGGAGGAGCGAGGTTCGCAACGGCTTCTCATGTAGCGGGTATCGACTTTGCCGATGATGCGCGGGCTTTGGCTTTAAGCGACTGGGATGGGGATGGCGATATCGATGTGTGGTCTGTCAATCGAACCGCGCCGCGTATTCGTTTTCTAAAGAATAATAGCGACCCGGATCGCAGCTTCCTCTCTTTGCGTTTGGAAGGAGCGCAATCGAATCGCGATGCGATAGGAGCTCGTGTTGAAATCGAAGCGATGGACGAAGGGAAACCCAAAAGATGGATACGGACGCTTCGAGCGGGCGAGGGCTTTTTGAGCCAGTCGGGCAAAACGCTCCTCTTTAATCTCGGAAGCGCGGAAAAAGCAGATCGGCTTGTGATCCGTTGGCCTAGCGGTCAGGCGACGGAGTTGAAGGATGTTTCTTTGGGGCAAAGGATTACGCTGAAAGAGGGTGAGAGTCGGTTGATTACGTTGGACCCTTTGCCCGCAGTCGAATTTGCAAAACAGCCTTTTGAAGGGAATCCGATGAACGAGTCGAGCGAGGCTCAGATTAGGCTGACTGGTCAGATCCCTCTGCCAAGGCTCTCTTGGAAAACCTGGGAAGGCGGGGAGAAGGCTTTAAGAAGTGAAGACAAGAAGCCCAGATTGATTAACCTCTGGGCGTCTTGGTGTCTGCCTTGTCATAAGGAGCTAAGGGAATTTATCTCGCATCGGGAGGAATTCGATCAGTTGGGATTGGATGTGCTGGCTCTTTCAGTTGACGGCTTGGGAGGGAATCCCGGAGAGCCGGAGAAAGCGCAAGATTATTTGAGAAGGTGGAAGTTTCCCTATGAGCAGGGAGTGGCTACCCCAGAATTACTGGATGCCTTGCAGCTTATACAGGATGAATTGTTCGATGCGAAGCGGTCGCTTCCCGTTCCTTTCAGTCTGCTGGTAGACGAGGATGATTCTATTGCGGCCATTTACCGGGGAGCTGTATCCGCAGAGCGGGTACTGAACGATCTTGGTTCCCTTTCTTTGGAAGGCGAGGCTCTTGATGATTATGCTCTGCCCTTCGCCGGGCGTTGGTTTGCGCGACCTTCTCCTGCATCGCTTTTTCCAGTCGCTTGGGGCTTGGCTGAGAGTGGCGACCTGCAAGCGGGGTTAAGCTATGTGATGACTCATCGATCAGAGCTCGAGCCTAATGATGAATTTGCGAAGCTGCTCTTGTTGTTGGCGAATCGTTTAAGCAGCGCGCGGGAAAACGAGATCGCGATATCGCTCTACTTGGAAACGCTGAAAGCGGACCCGAGTCTGGCTGAGGCATCTTATGGTCTTGGGCTCAAGCTGCATGAAAAGGGTGATCTAGAGAATGCGAGGAAGTCTTACCTTGAGGCCATAAAGAAGGATCCTGAGCTGGCGAAGCCTTACTTTATGCTGGCTCTTCTCTTGCAGCAAAGCGGGCAGGAGGAAAACGCTTCGGCAACAGCGATGGCCTTGCTGCAAAGGGCCATAAAGAAGGATCCACAGTATGTAAACGCCTATCGGGCTCTGGCTCAACTTTATCGGTCGATAGGGCGCTTGGAAGAGGCCGCGTCTCTGGAGGAAAAGGCGGATGCGATCGCGCGATGAGGTGGCGTCGTTTATGTTTGAGACTGTAGGCCGGGGTGCTGACCCGGTACTCTCCACAATCTGCCGGGTCGGCGCCCCGGCCTAAAGTTAGGGTTGATTGTATCGGAGTTACTGATACTTTGCGAAAAATGGATCGCGACGTTTATCTATTCTGGAAAGAACTTTATCGTGGGATAGAGTTGGCTCTCGGGGTATTGCTTCAGCTCGTGGCGGTAGAGTTTTTCTACTTCCTCTAGACTGGTTGTTTTGCTTAACACTTGAATCCCTTTTGAGTTTGCCGTGGCCAGAGTCTCTGGATCGAAAAACATCATGACGGCTGCCAGCGGATGCACTTTAACGGCCGTTCCCCAGGGTCCGTGAGTCCAAACGTTGGTCCAGCCGAGTTCGCCTTGAGCGGCTCTCCATGAGATGGGTTCGACAGGATCTTGGTAGATCTGGCAGGCCTCTTTCATCAAAGCGACGTCGCCTTGGGTTAAGCCATGCGCTCCGAGGTAGCCACCCGCTTTCATCACTCGAGATACGCGAACATCGAGTTCATCCAAAGGCATCTCGCCATCCGCGCCGTATCCAGAAACTCCATAAAAGACGGGAACGTCCTGTTCGATGATGGCTCCGATGCTCATGAAGTCGACCATCGATGTCTTGGCGGGCATGGCGTTTTCTCCGTCAAAGAAGGTGTCGGATCCGATATCTACTCCGATGACGAGGTCAATGGACTCTTTGGCGACGAGCTCTTTAAGTCCCTTCGAGAGACCTTGAGTACCCTTGAGGAGGTCCGCCACAAATACATGGTCGGCAGGTAAAACCTCGGATAGTCGCGCTTCGCAGGGGACCTGTCTTCCGAGAGTTGTGTCCGTATTGACTTCAACGATACCGCTTGCGAGGGCTTTAGCGTTTTCGAGCTTATCGACATCGTACAGCGTGGGGCCCATGACTGCGGTACCCCAGGTTTCGGACAGGGGGTTTCCGTCAGGAGTCCACCATTGGCAGGCAACGCCTCCGAGAAAGATTTTTTCCAAGCCAAGCGTGCGGAGCAATCGCGCTACGGGAATGCCTTGAATGACATCGCCGCCTCCGCCAATGCCGAAGATCAATGCCCGTTTGGACTTGACGGCGACTTCGACGAGGGAGGGTTTGGGAGTCGTATCCATGGGGCCCGCTAGTTCACTAAGGTGATGTTAAATTGTTCGACGGGAGAGCTGGCGTAGGCAGCCCTAAAATCTTCGAGCGATTCGAAATGCTTTCCGCTTACAAATTTGGCCGGCACTTTCAAAGTGATCTCGCTTTTGTCGAGAGGGAATGGGGCGATTCTGTATTTGGAATCTCCCAACGGTTCCATAGTGATGGTGTGTCGTTCTCCTTCGCTGTTGGGGTGTTGGTGCTGTAGGGCTATTGTATCCGAATATCCCACACAGGCGATAAGCGAGAAACTGTCGCAGGCTTGGAGGAACTCGAAGGCGCGTTGGCAGGATTCCTCGTTTGCATAGGGAGACAGGGAGGAGTCTTTTTCAACCGCCTCTTTCAAGAGTTCTTTCTGCCGGTCCTGCTGCCCTTTAATGAACTGGGCGTGATAGTCTCGTTGCTCATCGGTGAGAGTGGTAAGGTCCGCGCCGTTGGTGAGGAGGCTTTCGTTGTGCATGCTGATAAGCATGGCGGCGAATGGGTTGCTTTCCGCGTGGGCTTCGGTGGCTTGCTTGCGGACATTCAGGTAGCTGTAAAAATCGATTTCCTCGAAGGCGGTGTAGGCTCCCACGAGTTCTTTAGTGAAGGCGCTGGGTTTCTTTTCAGGGGTGAGCTCCGGCTCATTGTCTCGAGCGACCCAGGCATCGTCGTGGTGGGTCACGGCGGCGAGCACTTGTTTGCGGGGTTCTGGGGCGGGGAAGGCGTCGGTGGACCAGTGGTGAGCGAAGGCGGCGGCCAGTCTTGCGTGGTCCTGATGCTTGATCAACCACCACCCGTCAGAGGATTCGATGCGGATCATTTTGTAATTGTTTCTTCAATACTCGGATTGGCGCCCATTATCGAATAGCCGCTTCCACCTGAGTCAGGTAGCTGGCAATATAGGGCTTCGGATCAATGACTTGTACCTGTCGGAGAAGCTCTGCCGCCTTAGGATAGTTTCGCATTTGAACATAGACTCGAGCGGAGTTGAGCATCGCTTCGATCGAGAAGTCGTCTACCTTCTCCGCTCGTTCGAATTGAATGAGGGCATTTTCAAGATCTTCCTTCTTCCAATAGTACTCGCCGAGGAGGATGAGAGCTCGTCCGTTGAGAGGATCAACTTTGACGATATCTTCCAAGATAGCGGCTGCCGATTCTTGATCATTCAGGCCGAGAGCAATCTTAGCTTTGAAATTGAGTAGCTCGATGCGGGATGGATCCGTCTCTGCAAGGGCGAGAGCGGATTCTACGTCTTTGACGAGGACGTCCGCTTCAGCGTACTTGGCTTGGTCGGTGAGGATCTTGAGCATACGAAGAGCTCGGTCTGCTGTGGCGTCGCCGGTGCCAAGCGCTTGCTGGTAAGATTCCAACGCCAAGCTGGGCAGTCCTTCATTCATGTAGAGGTCGCCCAAAAGACTTTGGACAGAGAAGTCGGTCGAGCCGAGTAGGGTGGCGATACTGAGGCTGGCGGCGGCTCGCTCGGTGTCTTGTTGCGCGAGAAGGGTATTAGCTCGGAATTTCCAGAAGTCGGCATTGGCCGGTTGTTCGACCAGCAGTTCGTTTAGTAGGCGTTGGGCGGCCGATGATTCGCCGGCAGCGATCAGAGCGCTGAGCTTTCCGCGCTTCCAGTCTGCGCTGCTCGGATTCAGAATAAGGGCGGTGCGGTAGGCGTCGATGGCCGAGTCGTAGCGTTGCGTATTCAGATAAGCAAGACCGAGTAGGCCGTAGACGGTGTCGGTGTTGAGGCCGAGAGCGACCGTTTTGGTGAGAAAGGGAGCCGCGCCTTCATAGTCTTGGTTTTGTACCAGGACCAAGCCGAGATTCATATAGGCTCGGGCGAAGTTGGGAAATTTTTCAATGGCCTCCCGGTAGGTCTTCTCCGCAAGTTCCATTTCCTGCGATTGAAGGTATAGATTACCAAGGGTGTAGGTGAGGGCGGGGCTAGATTCTGGGGTGATGGCCGCTTTGAGCGTTTCGATCGCTTGTTGGGGATTCGACCGAATCACGTTGGCCAAAGACTGGAAAAGCTCCGATTCTTCCTTCGATATGGTCGGCTCCGTTTCCGTCATGAAGCCGTAGGATCCCATAAAGCGTTCGACGAACTCGGGGTTGTCCCAGCTATTGGGACTGAGCGGAAAAGTTTGGCCGATGAGCATCTTGGGAAGGCTGATTAGCAGGGCGCTGCTGCATAACAATAGAGATGCTTTTCGAAACGTGTATTTTTGAAGCTTTGTGGTCATAGCAAAGTTAGCGAATGTTGGAAGATATTGGCAGAATGTATTCTGCTCGGACCGGTTCTCCGTCTTTGGTAGGAGCGGTGAATACCCAGGTCTTAACGGTTTGAATCGCCATCGGTCCGTAGTCGGGATGGTTCGAAGAAACTAGATTGGCGGCGATGACGCGGCCATCGGAGTCGAGGAGGATCTTGATGCGCGCCCTACCGGGAATGCGGGCTTGCTGCATCGAGTAGGGAAGCTGGGGCGGGCTGCCGGTGAGAAAGCGCGGCTTTTCGTCGAGCTCAGCAATGGAGAAGATCTGCATCTCTTGGATCGCATCCGGCTCCACGCCGAATCCGCCCACTTGCATGGCGGCTGCCATGGCGTCTCCCATGCCGGGATTCAACGCAAGATCGAGCGCCGCGAGAGAAATAGGAGGTGGAGGCGGCGTCATTTGAGGAGGCGGCTCTTCCACAGTTTCCTCTTCTGGCGGTGGAGGCTCGGGAGGAGGGGGCGGTGGCGGTGGCAGAGTGACCTCAACGGTACGGACGGTATTGTCGCTTTGGCTGAGGGCCGTTATATATTGGGTGAAAGGGAGGAGGGCGAAGATTGCGAGCGCCATCAATACGGTGAGGGCTACCCTGATCAGTAGGCCGTTCCGATAGCTCGGCCTTTGGTATCCGCTTCCTTGCCTCGATAATTTCATGCTTGGGCTTTGAAGAACTAGTTTTCGGTCGAGATGCTGACCGATTGGGCTCCTGCGAGTTTGGCCTCGTCTATAACGCCGACCAGGAGGTGCGTGGGCACATTGCGATCCGACTGTATGATAACCGGCATCTTCTCTCTTTGGTTATTGCGTCGAACGATGGAGCGTACCCCGGAGAGGCCGATCTCGCGTCCGCCGTAAACCACTTTCCCCGTGTCTGTAATGGCGATTAGGATACTGTTTTTCTCTAGCTGAACTGCAGAGGCCGCCTGAGGTTTATTGACGTCAACTCCTGTCTCTTCGACGAAAACGGTCGTGACGATGAAGAAGATCAGAAGGATGAATACCATATCGATGAGCGGGGATATGTTCAGCTCATCCGTGTTGTCGGAATCGTCTAATGAAGGTCGGTTTCTCATGCCTCGGCTTTGCGTTTTCTAAGAGTTTCGATCCGCTTGACGGTATAGGTCTCGAGCTTTGCAAGGAAGAGATCGAGCTCATCGCGGCGGCGTTTGATGGAAGATATAATGATATAAGCGGGGATGGCTACGATGAGTCCTGCTTGGGTAGTGATTAGGGCCTGGGAAATACCTCCCGCAACCACATCGACGGTTTCGCCACCGGTGCCGGTTGATAAACCTTGGAAGGTGCTGAGCATTCCAGCGACGGTCCCGAGCAGTCCCGTTAAGGGGGCTGTGCCCGTGAGAATTGCGCCGAATACGATCCTTCGACTGACTGGTTTGACGAGGGCGAGCCTGACTTCCTGGAAGCGCCATCGCATGGCTGGAATGTCTTCGCGGTCGCCTCTCACGTACTGTAGAATTTTACCGATTTCCCCTTCCGAATCTTGAGGGTGGTCGATC
>JBCCZW010000091.1:0-10010 GCA_039186805.1 Verrucomicrobiota bacterium | reverse complement strand
TCGTTGACGCGGCCGAAGAGGTTGTGCATGTCGCCCATGATGTCCTGGTAGGCGCCGACAAGGAAGATGCCTATGTGGTAAGATTCGTTTTTCTTGAGGGGATGGAGCGGGAGATACTCTTTCTCGTCTTCTAAGTCGATGAATTTGGAGACCTTTCCGTCGCTGTCGCAGGTAATATCGACGGGAAGGTCTCCAAATTCATCGACCTGGAGGACGAGAAAGAGTATCTCCCGCTCCATCCTCTCAAGAAAAACGAACCTTACCACATAGGCATCTTTCTCGTCGGCGCCTACCAAGACATTATGGGCGACATGCACAACCTCTTCGGACGCGTCAACGAAGCCCACGTTTTCCTCGACGATGACGAAGAAGACGGTTTCTACATTGAAGACACCATCAATGGCTATCGAGCCAAAGACGTCCTCGAGAGCGTCCAATACAAAGCCGACAGCCTTGAGCGCGCCATGAAGAAGCAGATCGATAAAGCCATCAAAGCCGATCTAGTAAAACCTCGAGAAGGCATCCGCTTCATGGAAATGTATGAGGCCATGGTCCAAAAGAAAACCTACCTCAACGTATCCACAAAACAAAAACGCAAAAAAGGGAGTGACCGACGCGCAGGTCGCCACTCGCCCTCGTAAAGCCGTGCCAACTTCCTAGTCGAAAAACCTATTCGTCGCCCTCCTCCCAAACCTCACCACTAGCTCCTCAACATTCTCTGGCCTGTATCCGCCAAACAATACACTCGCCGCATACCCCACACCAAACATAATCAATTGCCCGATGGGGTTGATCAAAATCGAGTTCATCCCAAATTTTACAGGGCACCAGGCAAACAGCGGCGAATCCACAGCCCAAGCTATAAACAAAGCCGTCGCCGCAATTCCAATGTAGCAGCCTTTCCGCGTCGCCCGCGTCGTTAAGAAGTCAAGCGCAAACAGCTCCGGCTACGCCCGGCGTTATATTCGCGACCCACGCTAAAGCAGCAGACGATCCGCGTCGTTCCGCTACTGGGTGCTAAAGCCGCAAAGACCGGCAACGCGATCACTACTCCCGCGATTGCCAAATACGTCTTGCCGGAACGCTCAAACAGAAGCTACTAAAAGCGATCCTTGGTCAGAATCGTTGTCGAGCTAGAACCTATCCCTAAACCTCGAGTTTTGCCGCCGAAAAGTCCTGCGCGCAAGTCATGGTCACGTGACAGCGATTTGCGCGCAAGGTTTTGTTCCCCGACTCATTGGGAACAGATACCCGCCGTCTAAGCCGTATTTTCTCAGATTCATCAATAATCCCATTGAGCCTTACCCCTTCAGGGCGAGCGCAGCAATCGTCTTGCCCCCAACTTTCCCGCTATTCAAGAGCTGTCTAATCAGTCGATGGGGGAGAGATCGCGGCTGAGTATCAACGCTGCCGACTGGCGCAGCGACGGTCTGACCACGAGAGCCCATCGAACCCTTAAGGCTAAGGGGATTGATGTATCGAACGAAGCGATACATTCATATTAAGAAGGTATAGCGAAGCTAGCTTCGGGTTACCGAACGAAGGGCAAATCATGAAACCGCATTCCGATCCAACAGGTAGCGGACTGAGATAACCGATTGAACAAGAGCGATTGCTCGCTTCCCGCTCCCATTAGAGGGAAAGAGTCCAATACATAGCTTGTTTTCTAGAACCCATCCCTAAAACAATCTTAGAAATGCGTACGGCCAACAAAAGGCTGTACTTTTCTCTTCGCTTGTTTCGGAAACCACTTCTTAGACAGAAAAAAGTGTGATCGACTCCAATGCTATGACTAAAATCTACTGTCGGACAACAGCGATGGGATTCTAAATCAATCGAAGTTTTGCCGCAATGTAGCTCTCGTCACCCTAGGCGTTCAGACCTTCAAGAAAATTACTTTCAGACATCGTAGGAAAGGCCGTCCGACCAACGACTCAATAAGGACCCAAAGCCTGGGAAGAAGCCAAAACATAGAGACGATCTTGCTCCTTCCACATTCGAAGATTCACATCGCCAAGAATCGCTTCCGATCGATCCCTTAGACGCGAGAGCTCCTCGTTCAGATCCGTTACGTAGAGCGTATCCACGCTCCCGCAAGCCTCGCGCTTCATTTTTATCTGCACCGCAAGTTTCTGCTTAATCGAGCAATAGCCGCCCGCTACCGTAACGTATTCGTCCATGCAAGGCTCTTGCGATTTCAGGGAAAAGCGACACCTCTCCAATCGGTCCGCCAATTCCTCGATAGAAGCTGCCGCGTAACGACTATCCACCGGAGTCAAGTGTCGATCCGCCACTTGCGCAAATACTTCATGCTCCAACTTTTGGATACCATACCACCACGTGGCTCCCAGCGATACTGCAATCACTGCCGCGACCGCAACGCAAGCGCTGAGAATCCTCCGATTCCGCCTGCGAAAACGTTCCCTGCGGATCCTTTTCCAAAATCCCTCTGAAGGTTCTTGTTTGTCGTAATGTTCCGCTATGTCTTTTTCGAAATCCACGGCTGACCTCACTTTCTATCAACTTTCTGCAGATCGCTCGCAAAAAGCTGTTTCATCTTTTTTTCCGCACGGTAGAGCGCGCTCAGCACCGTTCCCCGTTCCTTGTTTATCAATTTTCCGATTTCCGTCGCGCTGAATCCATCGCGGTAGCGCAAATAGAGAAGCTCTCGTTCATTCGCGTTCAGAATTGAAAGCGCATATTCAATATCGGCCTCTCTGCCTAACGTGCCCCTTCCATCCTCGGGAATTCTCTCCAATTCCACCGCTTCCACCGAATCCATCTGAACGATCTTGCTCCGACGCCATTCGTCGAAATAGAGGTTTCGAATCGTCCGATACAGCAAGCCCTTCTTTTCGATGTCACCGTAGCGACGTAGCACCTTCACCACCGCTTCCTGAGTCAGATCCTCAGCATCGTGAGCTTTCCCGCAAAGCGACAGCGCATAGCGATAGCCGCTTTGAACTTTCTCTTCGAATTCTCCGCAAAAATCGCCCTTCTCGAACCAACCGAACGCCATGCCTACCCTAGCCCGGCAAACCGGAGCATCCTTTCTCGAAAAAGTATATCTTTTTAAAACGCGTCACAAAAAAAACCAAGTTTACAACGATCCATGCCCCCCTCTGATGGCATGAAAGACTTTCTTCATTCGAAACCGAACGCATCTGACCCAAAACAAGATACTCCCATGCCTCTCTATCGTCGCGAAAGTCGACAGACTTCGACTCAACTTCCGCATGCCCATTTCCAATACGCTCCTCTAATCCTCCATCGCCTTCAGAAGCGCCTTCAACTTCTCGGAAGCGGCTCCCGTCGCGCTCTTCAGTTGGTTCGAAGTGATACCCGCTTCATTCACGCAGCTCTCCCCCTCGCTCCAATAACTTGTCTCGCCCGGTAAAGGAGCGCCGATTTTCTCGGCAATTCCTCCTGCCAGATTCAGCATCCAGGCAAAGCGGCTACCATCTGGAGCCAACTCCGGTTGATACTGATAGCGAACCCCAATCAGTTGCCTTTCCGGAAAACTCCAAGAGTCCAATACGTAATCCGCCATTTGAGGATTCGTGCTTCCAAATACATCCTGCTCCCACATCAATACGGGAATCTCTGTTCCCAAATCGTAGACCGGCGGCGTCTTGTGAGTCTTCGCGCAATTATCGATTACCAATTTACCCAAGGATTTTAGTATACCGGTGGTATAAGCCTCGCTGCGGTCTTCCCCATTTGCCGCCGCCAACTGCTCCATGGCAATCCCAACTGCAAGCGCATTCTGCCAAACCGCATCGCCGCTCACTTTGTAGGCAACGTTCCAAATTTTGAATACGCTCGCGATCGAGGCCACTCCTACGACGCGATGCAACTCCTGAAAACCGATCCGATTAATCCCTTCCTCCAAACTGCCGATCGGCTCTCCGGTATTAAAATAAGCCGTGTTGCTCAAGCGACAGACTCGCGCCACCAAAGCCGGATCCTTTTCCACCAGCCTGATAACGTCTTCCATCTCGGAGTCCTTATCCTTTAAGAGACGTCCCAGCTTCACGAATATCTCGGGCGCTGCCGGAATCTTGAGAACGGCCGCTTTCATCTCTAGCGGCGAAATGTGGAAAGTCGTATCAGCCATCAGCAAACAGTATTTTGGATTTTACAGTTCACTATCGACCCGAAGCTCAAAATCGTAAAGTCGCTCCAAAAGATTTCTCTTTGCAAAGCCGTGCTCACGTCCCCAGAACCAGCTCAATTTCAATGGCCATTCAATTGCAAGACTTCGCGAAACAGGTCCTTTTCGGGACTACGATTGAGGAAAAGCTCAGCTTTCCCCGCGAAGAGATAATCGATACCCATCCAGGCTCCCCCATCTCAACTCCCCACGCTGTAAGCCGTCCAGGGCATCTCAGCCTCTATGAAGATGGAGTCCGCGTCGATCACCCCAGCGTCGCCAAGCTAATCGATGAAAAAGAGCGAGGCCGACTTCTCCACTTCTTCGCCAATCACGAACTCCTCGCCACCGAGCTTATGGCCCTCGCCCTGCTCAAATTTCCCGATGCGCCCGCATCCTTCCGAAAGGGCCTGCTCCAAACGCTGAAAGACGAGCAAATTCACACCCGCATCTACATGCGTCGCATGCAGCAGTGCGGCATCGAGTTCGGAGAACTTCCGCTCAGCAACTACTTCTGGAAAAGCGTCTCGTCGATGGAGGATCCTCTCGACTACGTCACCCGCCTCTCTCTCACCTTCGAACAGGCCAATCTCGACTATTCCCGCGAATACAGCGGCATATTTGAACGCGTCGGAGACAAAGCCACCGCCAAGATTCTTGATCGGATCTACCGCGATGAAATCGATCACGTTGGCTTCGGACTAAAATGGTTCCGCAAATGGAAAGCCTCCGGGAAGACTGACTGGGAAGTCTTTCGCGAACGCCTGGTGTTTCCGCTCTCTCCTTCGCGAGCCAAAGGCAACGTCTTCAATGCAAAAGGTCGGAGCAGCGCCGGACTCGAGGACTCGTTTATCAAGGAACTGGAAATCTTCCATCAGTCGCGCGGCCGCACTCCCTGCGTATTCTGGTTCAATCCCGAGGCGGAAACCTATGCAGCTCAAGACTCAGCAGACGGCTACGACGCCAGGGAAAATCCAGTCAAGGACGATCTCGAGTTTCTCCCCGCCTACCTTTCCCGTAAAGATGATATTCTGATCGTCTCGAAAGCCCCTAAGCCCGAATTCCTCCAAACACTCCAGTCTTACACTATTCAACTCCCGGAAATCGTCCCCAATTCCCCCAAGTCCAAAACCGCTCCCCTCATCGACCGAAAAATCGGAGACTTGCGGCCCTGGGCTTGGACTCCCGACAGCATTTCTTATTTCAAAGAAATTGCCGACAGAGTAACGCGTTCCCTAGATTTGGATACGATGTGGAATCCCGAGCGACGTCGGCTATTTTCCAAAGTCTACAGCGCCCGTCTGGCGAGGACCATAAATGATGGAGACTGGCTAGCCCCCGCTGGCTGTTACGGGAAAGAGGTTCGCGACTTCGAGGAAATCGAAAAATACCAGCGGGAGCTCAGAGAGACCGGCTATTCCGAAATCGCCTGCAAGGCCCCTTTCGGAACCGCAGCCAATGGGACGCGACGCATCCAAACCAACGCCGATGTTCCCTCCGGCCTACGCCACTGGATACTGGAGACAATAGGAAAACAGGGGTCCATACAAATAGAACCATGGCTAGAACGCGTATTTGACTTTTCTATACAAGCTAGTTTTCGAGAAGGCCAAATGAAGGTCTTCGCTTACACGGAGCTGCTGAACAATCCAAGAGGCCAGTTCAAAGGGATTATTGCGGGAGCTTTCGATAAAGGGCTCTCCACAGACCTCAGACGCCTCCTTCTCCAGCGTGAAGCGGCCAAACCTCGACTCTACGAACTCTACGAAAATCGAATACTACCGGCCGTAAAAAACACCCTTCTAGAGGCCACCTATGAAGGACCCATTAGCATCGATGCTTTCGTCTATCGCTCGCTTAGCGGCGAGCTCAGATTAAAGCCCATCGTGGAAATCAACCCAAGATACACCATGGGTCGTGTCGCTCACGAGCTTTCCAACTACATCGCAAGCGCATCCGTAGGGCTATTTCAAATACTGAACTTATCGCAGCTCAAAAAAGCGGGATACCAGGATTTTACTCAATACAGCGCCTCGCAAACAAGACACTTCCCGAAAATTCTTTCAGAGGCTGTTCCGTCGAAAATCATCCAAGGTTCATTTCCAGTCACCGATCCAAAGCAAGCGAAACGTTTTCTAGCCCACTTTCACGTCAGCGGAAACTACCAACAATTGGCCCAAATCCTGCGTGCGGATTCCTCATGAAACACGGTTACGTAGCTTCTTTTCTGCTCCTGCTCGTCCTAACCGCACGCGCAGAGGTCCAGTTGTACGAGGGGGAGCTTGACGGCGCTCCCTACAAAGTCGCAAGTCCTGCTGAATGGCAAACCGGATCGGTTTTCTTCATTGTACACGGCTGGAGGCCACCCGAGGCGCCGCACATCGCAGATCTCGATCTGAACGATCCTCTCGTATCAAAGCTACTGGATTCCGGGTGGGTGGTAGCTCGAACTGCGTTTAAGGAAAACGGAGTAGACCATGACGCTCATACCGATGCCTTGGAGAAACTGAAGGCTTGGATACACGAAGAAGTCGGTCCCGTCACCCGGGTGATTATGGAGGGCGAATCCACAGCAGGAACCCTTGTGCTCCGCATTGCCGAGCGTCATCCGGAGCTTGCTAATGGAGTAATCGCTTTGTCCTCCTACATTGAATTAGACGACGAGGACTCGGGAGACTTTTTGACGGCGCAACCGCAGGTTCCCGCAATCCTGATGAGCAACCTGACTGAAATTCAAGGGCCCGTTGGGTACGCCGCGCTTGCGGCGAATGCTCCAATAGCCCCCTCGCTGCGCCCCGTCCGCAGACCTGGCCACGTTAATCTGAATTGGGTAGAACGATGGGAAGCTGCAAAGGCCATGGAGATCTGGCTTGCGGAGGGAAAATCCGCTTTGATAGAGGATGGCTCGCGGCAGGTCCCGATCCGGACCACAGGTACGCTCACAGAAAAAGGAGCTCTGCTCAACAAAGTGACGGCTGTGAACCCCTTTTATGGCAATGCAGTCCTAGGTTTCCACCCCGATGAGTTGAAAGCGGCCGGTCTGAAGCAAGGCAGCGCATTCAAGATGGAAGCTCATGGAAAAAGCTGGTCCGTATTTTATGGAGAGAGTTACGGGGACGTGCCTTTGGGCGAGTGGATTGCCTTTCCTAACGCTGACGATCAAATTCTAGTCGCCCGAAATCACGAGAGCGCCATCGAAACGGCGAGCCTGAAAGTGGGAGACAGCGTGACCTTACGTCCGGGTTCAGAGTAAGCGTAAGCAATCGTCTTTTCCCTCCCATCTCCTCGACCCAGGCTTTGCTTGTGAAGGGTGGCGCATCCTGTTTTGATGCCTCCAGAAATGCCCGAAACCGACACCAACCCAGCTGCTGCGAGGACAAAACGTCAATTGATCGATTGCGATGTCCACAATGCGGTACCGTCGATCGAGGCCCTATTGCCTTTTGTCTCCGGCCGTTGGAAAGCCTATATTGAACAATCCGGTTTCAAGGCGCCGGATGGAGGGTCGCCTTATCCGAAGGGATTCGAGCTAGCGGCCCGGCGGGATGCCTGGCCGCCCAACGGAGGAAAACCGGGCAGCGATCCGGCATTCGCCGTAGAGCATCTACTGGACACCTGGGATATCGATCTCGCCGTCCTCAACCCGCTTTATGGCGCCTCCTACTTGCATAACGAGGCCTTTGGCAATGCGCTCACAAGGGCAGTAAATGAATGGCAGGCAGCCGAGTGGCTAGATCGGGATCCGCGCTGGAGAGCTTCGATGATAGTGAATATAAGCGATCCCGAATGGTCGGCAAATGAGATGCGTCGGGCAGCCCAAGACCCCCGCTTCGTCCAGGTCTTGCTGCTGGCTCGTTCGCCTCAACCGTATGGACGTCGTCAATACGATCCGATCTTCAAAGCGGCCGCAGAATTGGGACTACCCGTGGCAATACACTTCGGAGGATACAGCGGCCACCCAATAACTCCCTGTGGCTGGCCTTCGTTTTACCTCGAGGACCATACCCATATGACCCAGGCCTTCCAGACGCATATGGTGAGTCTCGTCTGCGAGGGCGTGTTTGAGCGTTATCCGAACCTGCGGGTGGTGATGATGGAAGGCGGTTTTGCCTGGATGCCAGCTTTGATGTGGCGATTAGACAAAAACTTCAAAGGTCTGCGAAGCGAAGTGCCCTGGCTTAAACGGTTGCCCAGCGAATACATCCTAGAACACTTTCGCAGCACCACCCAACCCATGGAGGAACCTCCTAAACCCGAATATCTAATGCAGATTCTGGAGATGATCGGACGGGATGATTTTTTCATGTTCGCCACAGACTATCCCCATTGGGACTTCGATGCGCCTGACCGGGCTCTCCCATCAGGGATGTCTCGGGAGTTAAAAGCTAAAATTCGGTCGGAAAACGCGGAGGCCCTTTATGAGTTTGACCGAGCATGACTTGGGTTCTGTCGATGAATTCGTGGTGGGAAATCCGCACCCGGTTCAAGTAGGTAAACGACCAATATTAGTGGTGAGAACAGCAGAGCGATTATTCGCAGTACGAGATCTGTGTCCTCATGCCGGAGCCGCTTTATCGGCAGGTAAATTGATAGGCGAAACCTGCGTCGAACATCCGGATGCCGAGGTCAACTATCGACGCAAGGGCGAGGTAATCAGCTGTCCCTGGCACGGATGGGAATTCGACCTGAAGACAGGTCAGTGCCTGGCCGATCCAGATCGATGGCGGATAGCCGTCTATGCAATAGAAGTCGTTGACGGCCGTGTAATGCTGAAAACCTAAACGCTGGCTTTAATTGGGCTCATTTCCAGTTCGCCCCAAGCCACCTCGTTTACCTTTGGAATCCCAACACGAATTCTACACAAAGTTATGTTTTAGTATCAAACACTCGGATACAAATACTTGGTCCGATTCGATCGAACGATCCTTTTGGTCATCACGCGGTTCATGAGAAAATTCAATAAGTCCCTTAGAGAGTGTCCAATAAGTCCTAACTCATCTTGTTGAGGCAACTTTTTTTGCTTTCGGCTAACTTTGCTAGCGCTTTTTCTAAAAGGCTTCCTAGACTAGGGAGTCGATGAAAGAAAAAGGCTACTCAAGCGACCTCACCGACGAAGAATGGAGCGTATTGGAACCGATGATACCGGGTCCGAACAAGCTGGGCCGTCCCGCCCGATACAGCAAGAGACGCGTCCTCGACGCGATTTTCTACGTGGTGCGGGGAGGGATCACTTGGAGGATGATCCCCAACGATCTTCCGCCCTGGCGAATCTGCTACCACTACTTCTCGAAGTGGAAGAATGAAGGCCTATGGGAGGGCCTCCACGATCTGCTTCGCGACTACGTCAGATACAGAAGCGGTAAAAAAAAGCTCCCACTGCCGCGATCATCGACTCGCAAAGCGTGCGGACTGCTCGCAACGGCGGAGTTCGCGGCTATGATGCAGGAAAAAGGGTTAAGGGAAGAAAGCGGCATCTACTCGTGGACACGCTTGGACTCGTGCTCTCCAGCGTGGTTCACTCCGCGGCGATCCAGGACCGGGACGGAGCTCGAATGGTTCTAGAGACGATCGACTCTCGCTACGGCTGGCTTCGCAAGATTTGGGCCGATGGAGGCTACCGCGGCAAGCTTGTCGAATGGGTATCCAATCTTCCAAGACATCGACGCCTCGAACTTGAGATCGTCGCGCGCAACGACAAGACCGAGGGCTTCGAGGTCCTGCCGCAAAGATGGATAGTCGAACGCACTTTCGCGTGGCTGGAAAACAGTCGCCGCCTGTCGAAGGACTACGAGCGAACAACCAGTTCATCCCAAGCGATGATACATCTGGCGATGATCAGGCTAATGACCGCGAGACT
>JBCCZW010000090.1:0-10025 GCA_039186805.1 Verrucomicrobiota bacterium | reverse complement strand
GTCGGCCTCGCCATCTCCCCTCCACCCGCAACAAAGTAAGGCGGTTGGACTCAAGTCGTACCCAAAGACAAAGTGGCCATCGACCCAGATGGCCACTCACGAATTCGATCTAAGTAAATCAAGAAAGCCGACTGCTAAACTCTGGCGAATTTAGAATTCTTCGGCCAAAGATCTTTCCCATATTCCCAGCCCTCTCGGGTGTACTCGCCACGAATATATTTATTCAACTCGGGACGATTGGTAATCCCCTTCTTCGGATGCCATTCGATGCGACCGCCCACGCGCGCCGCCAATACGCCAACCAACATCATTTCCGTAAACGGCGCCGCGTAGTCGAAATTCGCTCCAGGTTCAGGACCTTCGCCCTTGACCGCGCGGACCCACTCGGCAAAAGGACCGCCCTCGACGCGCTTGTATCGCTCTTCTGGGTACCCCGCCTCTTTAAACTCCCTCATTGCTTCCTTGTTCGCTAAACGCGGATTGTTAGAGCGCTGATCCGTGTAGCCAGTCTGCTTATCTCCGATGAAAAGCGTGCCCGATCCCGGTAGCTTGGGACTCCAAGTCCATTCCTTTGGCGTCTCCGGAGCGAAATTAGGTCCGCCGTTATGCCAATAGAAAGTACAAGGCGCCTTCCTCCCCCGACGCTTAAACTCCCAACGAACGCGATTGCCGTCCGGCGCGATCCAGTCATTCCCTCCTTCAGTCTCTTCGAGTTCGACTACGACGGGTTCGTACAAGTCCAAAATCCAAACCGCGGCATCCGCGATGTGAGGCATCCAGTCGCCGAAAAGCCCGTTGCCGAAAGCATAAAATCCACGCCAGCTTTTCGGATGGTAGAGTTCATTGAAAACCGTATCCGCCTTTGCCGGACCAAGCCAAAGATCCCAATTCAAGTTCTGAGGAACGGAGTTCTTTTGCGGCGGGTAGCTTGACGGTTTATGAAAAAAGCCGTGCTCGCCTTCAAACGCCGTCCACCTCGGTCCGGGCCTCCAAGAGTGTACTTCGCGCACCTGTCCGAACACATCAGCCTCGTACCACTCTCTCATCTGACGGATGCCGTCATAAGTGTGCCCTTGCACCGCCATGTTGGTGACGACCTTGTACTTCTTCTTCGCAAGTTGAAGCGTCTTCGCCTGCCAAACATTATGAGTAAGGGGTTTTTGAGTGCACACATGCTTGCCCATCTCCATCGCGTGCATCGTAGCGGCAAAGTGAGTATGGTCCGGAGTATTGATGCATACCGCATCGATCTCCTTACCCATCTTGTCCAGCATGACCCGAAAATCCTCAAACTGCTTCGCTTTCAGAATCTCCGGTCGCCCCTCTGCATGCTGACCAAACATCTTCGAATCCACATCCGCAAGAGCCACGATATTCTCTCCCTTAACTCCGTCATAGGCCATCCGAGCGATATTGCCCGCCCCTACCATAGCGATATTCAGACGGCTGTTAGCAGAAGGGCCCGCCTTGCCGATGCTGAAACGCGGTAATACAAATGCGCCGACGCCAGCCGCGGCCGTTTTCTTAATGAAATCTCTTCTCTTCAATTGGGTCATAACGAAACGATACTTATCAATTTCACCCGAATGTGACTACCGACTTCTATTTTTCAACCAACTTGAATGTTCCAGTTCCCAAATACGACATCTGGCATTCTTGAGAAATTGACGTCTGCCAGCGGAACGCTTATCCCTAATCTCACCCTAAAACAACAGGCCAAACCCAACACCACATACCTCATGACCCTAACCAAACCGTTTTCCATCGCCCTTCCATTTTTTCTCGCGATCGCTTCTGCTTCATACGTCGCTGCCCAAAGCAATCAACCGCCGGCCGGTCCTCCTCGTGGCGACCCTTCCTTTAAGGCGCTCATTAAATCCAAAGATGCGGATAAGAGCGGAACCTTAACCTTTAACGAGGTCTCGAGCGGCCGAGGAGCGCTCCGACCCGCCCTCTTCGAGGCCATCGACGCCAACGGGGATGGATCCATAAACCAAGCAGAAGCCGCCCAAGCGGATCTTATAGATAAACACCAAGGACCCGCCAAAAAGATAGCCTTCGAAGGAAAAGACTGGGTCAGCACCTATGCCCTGAATGCGGAAGTCGTAGAATTTAAGGGCAAAACGGCTCTTCACATCGTCGGTCGAGAGCAATGCTACGTCTATCTTCCCATTGACGACTTTCAGGACGGCGTCATCGAAGTCGATATAGCCGGATCGATTTTCTCGGGAATCGCCTTCCGAGGCCGCGAAGACGGAAAACGAGCGGAGAAGCTTTACTTTCGTCCCCAAAATGCAAATACGGAACGACACCAAAATACGGTTCAGTACGCCGTGATCGGCCGCGAAGATGGACACTGGCGCTACCTCAGAACGAATCACCCCGGAAAATACGAGACCGGCGTCGATATCGCCAAAGACGAATGGTTTCGCGCAAAATTTGTCATCGAAGGCCAGTCCCTCAAAGTATTCGTCAATGATTCAAGCGAACCAACGCTCATCGTAGATCCCCTTCTCGACGGTCGAACTAAGGGATCCATCGGCGTCTGGGGATGGGACTCCTATTTCGCCAATTTCAAGTACACTCCAGCGAAGTGAAGAATTGACGACGGGACTTTGCCCAAACTTTCGCGGAGCGCCGCGGCAACTAGCTTTAGGCCCCCAAACGCCTGAAGATCCAAAGGCTTTTCCAAATTAAACCTTTAATATTCTCGATCTTCTCAACCGCCCCGTTAAGCACTGTCACCTCTAGATTCACCCTTTATGCGACTTACTAAGCACCAAACCTCCTCTACATCCAGATGGGCGCTAGATGGGAAGTACCTTTCCTCTGAGATAACGCTCTCGCAGATTCTTGAAGCTCCCGCCGAACAACTAAAAACGCTGCTCCTCTCTCATCAGACTGAGGAAGACGCCGCCGCGCCCCTTCTCGCTCCGATCGATGCAGATCAAGAAGTCTGGGCTTCCGGCGTCACCTACCTCAGCAGCCGCATGGCGCGCGAAGCGGAATCACAGTCCAAAGACGTGTATCAAAAAGTCTATGACGCCGAAAGGCCCGAGCTCTTCTTCAAATCCCAGGGCAACCGCGTTCGCGGTCACGGCGAAAATATCCGCATCCGCAAAGACAGCCAATGGGACGTCCCCGAGCCGGAACTCACCCTCGTCATCAATAGCGCAAAGGAAGTCATCGGCTATACGGTCGGAAACGATGTCTCTTCTCGCTCGATAGAAGGCGAAAACCCGCTTTATCTCCCTCAAGCCAAAGTCTATCACAAATCGTGCGGTCTGGGCCCCGCAATATGTATCGCCTCGATCGATACCTTAAAGGACCTTCCTATTCAACTCGTCATCGAGCGCAACGGCTCGCCAGTCTTCACCGGCGAAACCCAAACCTCTCAAATTAAACGCACCCTCGAAGAACTCGTCGAGTATCTCTATCGAGAGATGCCGTTTCCTCACGGATCCTTTCTCATGACAGGCACCGGAATCATTCCCGCCGAAGAATTCACGCTCCAATCCGGCGACCTCGTCCGCATTACTATCGCCGATCTCATCCTAGAAAATCCAGTTGAATAAGGCAAGGTCCGCCTTAACCGAGCCGAGGAGGATCAGTGGCCCCCTGACCGCGCAGCCCCACAACAGTACCATCTGGCGTGAGCCCGATGCCCCCATCGCCAACAGCTAAAAGCCAAATGCTAAAAGCTAAAGACATCTATCCTACTCCCGAACCCTTTCAAAACATCCGTATCTCCGGTGAAGGCCCCTCCGGCCAAATCCCTATCACCGACGAAATGCTGCGTAACGAACCCAGCGGGAACCTCTTCGGCCTCACTCAAAACGCAGGCATGGGTTGGCGGGTTTCCGAACTCGGGCGCGACCAATATCTCATCATCTCTACCTCCGGCGGGATTCGCAACCCGGACGGTTCCCCCGTCGCCCTCGGCTACCATACCGGTCATTGGGAGATCGACCGGCTGGTCCGCATCGCCGCGGAGACCGTATCCAACAATAAAGGACTCCCTTTCGCAGCCAGCGTAAGCGACCCCTGCGACGGACGCTCCCAGGGCACCCACGGCATGTTCGATAGCCTCCCCTACCGTAATGACGCCGCCATTACGATGCGGCGACTCATTCGCTCCCTTCCTCAGCGCAAAGGCGTTCTCGGCGTGGCCACCTGCGATAAAGGTCTTCCCGCCACCATGCTCGCCCTCGCTGGCTCCAGCGACCTCCCAGGAGTAATAGTCCCAGGCGGCGTCACCCTTCCGGCAAAGGGAGCTGAAGACGCTGGAAAGGTGCAAACCATCGGCGCCCGCTATGTTCACGGTCTCATAGACCTCGAGTACGCCGCCGCTATGGGCTGCCGCGCCTGCGGCTCTCCAGGCGGAGGCTGCCAGTTCCTCGGCACCGCCGCCACTGCTCAAGTGGTCGCCGAAGCCCTCGGCATCGCTCTTCCGCACAGCGCGCTGTGCCCTTCGGGTGAAGCTGTATGGCTCGACATGGCTTCACGTTCCGCCCTCGCCCTCCTCAACCTTTCGAAAAACGACATCCCGCTCTCCAAGATCCTTACGCAAAAAGCCCTCGAAAACGCGATGCTTCTCCACGCTGCCTTCGGCGGCTCCACCAATCTTCTGCTCCACATACCGGCGATCGCTCACGCCGCGGGACTAAAACTTCCCGTAGTGGAAGACTGGACACGCATAAACAAGTCTACGCCGCGACTTGTCGATGCCCTTCCTAACGGCCCTCGCAACCACCCCACCGTCCAAGTCTTCATGGCCGGAGGCGTCCCAGAGGTCATGCTGCAACTGCGTGAGATGGGGCTACTCCATACCGAAGTAATGACAGTTACCGGACGAACTCTTGGAGAGAATCTCGACTGGTGGGAAGCCTCCGAAACGCGTCAGATTGCCCGCCAAAAGCTTCAAGAACTCGACGGCGTCGACCCGCGCCACGTCATATTCTCTCCCGACTACGCTCGCGCAAACAGCTACAGCAGCGCCCTCGTATTCCCCTCAGGCAACATCGCTCCAGACGGCTCGGTCATCAAAGCCACTTCGATCAACCCATCAGTGGTCGACGATGACGATGTCTACCGCCTCATTGGTGAGGTGCGACTCTTTGCCAACGAAAGCAACGCCATCAAGGCAATCAAAGGCCAAGGCGTCCCAAAAGTCGAGAAAGGCCAAATCATAGTTCTCGCGGGTTGCGGACCTTCCGGCACCGGAATGGAGGAAACCTATCAACTCACCTCTGCCCTCAAGCATCTGCCCTGGGGAAAACACATCCCAGTCATCACCGATGCTCGCTTCTCCGGCGTATCCACAGGAGCATGCTTCGGCCACGTCGGCCCGGAAGCCCTGGCCGGGGGACCCATAGGAAAACTGCGGGACGGCGATGTCCTTCAAATCGAAGTAGATCGAAACGAACTGCGTGGCCGTATCGATTTTATCGGTACAGACTCCGAAAATCCTATTTCTCCTAGCGCTGGCGCCGCAATTCTAGAACAAAGAACAATCCACCCCGACATCGCCCCACACCCCAATCTCCCCGCAGACACTCGCCTATGGGCGGCCCTCCAAGCCGCTAGCGGCGGCACCTGGGCTGGCTGCACCTACGACGTGGATAAGATCGTAGAGAAACTAAAATAAGAAGTTTCCAAACTCGTTTTCAAGCAGTCTACCTTAAGGAGTTGGAAACGAAGCATAAGCTCTCCGAACCTAGCCCAAACGCCTCACTCTATCGATTCGTATCCAAATCTTGGATTTCATTTAAGATCGCTAGCGCGCATTCTTCCGAACTAAACTTGGAAGTATCCAATTCCAAATCATAGTCCTTGCCGACGTGTACGCGCTCGAACTGCGATTTAGCCAAACCCAACCTTCTGTTGCCGCGTTCCTGCTCTCGCGACTCCAAAACCGGCAAGGGACAGTGGACGCCAACGAAAAACGTTCTTCGCCCCTTGAGCGCTTTGAAGCACTCCTCAAACCACTCCTGCCGCTCAAAGACGTGATCTACGACCAACGGAAACGGCCCAGAAGCCAAGATCGGCAAACAACGATGAAAATTGCCCACGCCCACCGAATGGCACTCTTTCCTAACTCCATCATCTACCGAGGACCAATCGAACATATCGGTAAACGTATCCAAAGAAGCATGGAGCAAAGGCGTACCAGAAAGCCTCTGAAGACTCCGGACAATGCTCGTCTTCCCAGAACTAGAGGCGCCATTCAGAACAATTGCATTCATGCGATCTAATTAATTTAAGCCGGACCATCGGCATGCAACTCAAGTCCTTCCGCCCGACGGGGACCACGAGCTCGCCCGCAAGACTCCTCCTCAACTTGCAGACTCGTATCCGTTAGAATATTACAGCCTCGCCCAATACGAATGTGTTTTCCAATCGAGTCAGCAAGTCAGTTGCCCAAAGACTGCAACACTCTCTCCGCAACCGCCTTGCCCTGCGCCTCATACCCGGCTTTCGCAAAATGTACGTTCCCCGGTTTAGTCCACCATTCTTTCTGATGCGGTTTCGAGAGAGCATACAGATCATTCACCATGATTTCCGGAAACTCCGATATCACCTCCAACGCCGCCTTGTTATATTTCACGGAATCGCCCGCATCTCGCCCCGCCGCCCCTTCTGGCACCGGCGTGGTCGTCCCAAAGATCAACTTTGCCTGCCCGTAGTGGCTTCTCAGATACTTTATGATTCCTCTCAAGTTTTCTTTATATGCGGTAATCGAACTCACCTGCGCTCCTTCTTCTCGATTCAACTGCCCCTTCAACACATACTTCAAATCATGTAAGCCGACGTTGAAATGAATCACGTCCCAATCGAAGTCCCATCCACCCTTAAGACCAGGCTCTCGCATGACCGTCTCCATCTTGTCGACCTTACCCACAAAAGAGGATGAGTCGCCCCCGTTGCACCACAAGCGATACACATTCGCTTTACCCTCAAGTTCCTTCCTCACCGTATCCGTGTAAGCGATCGAAATGGAATCCCCGTAGATAAGGACATTCGGCAAAGTATCCTTGTTTTCGACATAGGCAAAAGGCGCCCGCTTCGCGAACTTCTCTCCCACCAGATTCGTCCAAGCCTGTTTGGCGGAATCGCCCCCCTGACATAAACCGCACCCAACCATCAAATAAACCAGAGAACAAAGAAAACGTTTAATCATAAACCAGCTTGCTAAAGGGCCGCAGGAGCGATGGCAAACTGCAAATAAATACCGATGCGAGCGACAAAACGTATAAGCAATGCGAGGGCATAACCGACAGAAAATCATCCAACGCACCGGTTCGCAGATTTAAGGCAACACCAGCGATGCAGCTCACAATGGATCTCAAATAAGACAACGCCCGAATTGCCCCGCAAATGGAATGCTCAATCAAACTGCCCCTGGTCCCTAAACACCGCCTCGCAAGCGTCGTTTCCCTCATCCTTGCGATCCTCTTCGCTACGTCTGAAATCCCAGCCGAAAGCAAGCCGAATATCCTGTTCATATTCACCGACGACCAAAGTCACGAGACGATTCATCATCTGGGTAACCAAGAAATCATTACGCCGCATCTGGATCGCCTCGCTCAAAGCGGAGTAGCCTTCACCAACGCCTATAATGTGGGAGCCTGGGCCGGCGCCGTCTGCATCGCTTCCCGCACTTCCATCAATACCGGTCGTATGGTTTGGAACGCTCACGCTATCGAAAGAAACTTAGACGAACACGTCGATAATGGAGAATTCTGGTCCCAAATCATGGACCGAGCCGGCTACGAAACCTACATGAGCGGCAAGTGGCATGTGAAAACTTCGACGAAACCGCTTTTCGAGAACCAAGCCAATATTCGCGGCGGCATGCCCAAGCAAACCCCTGAAGGCTACTTCCGCCCTAAGGAAAACGATCCCTGGTCCCCGGATGATCCGCAATTCGGCGGGTTTTGGAAGGGAGGAAAGCACTGGTCCGAAGTCCTCGCCGACGATGCTGAGAACTTTCTGGAAAAAGCTGCCCATGAAGACGAACCCTTCTTCATGTACCTCGCGTTCAGCGCTCCCCATGACCCTCGTCAAGCCCCTCGCGAATACTTGGACATGTACACCCAGTCCGAAATCGCAGTGCCCGACTCCTTCGTGCCCGAATATCCTCTCAAGCAGGAAATCGGGTGCCACATGATGGATGACGGCAAAGGAGGAGTAAGAGCTCAACGCGACGAAAGCCTCAGTCCTTGGCCACGCACTCCCGTCGGCGTTCAGCTGCATCGCCACGAATACTACGCCGCCATCACCCATATGGATGCCCAGATCGGTCGTATCCTTGATGCCTTGGAAAAAACAGGCAAAGCCGCCAACACTTATATTTTCTTCACCTCAGACCACGGACTCGCCTGCGGCCATCACGGTCTTCTCGGCAAGCAAAACATGTACGAACACAGCGTCAAAGCGCCGCTCATTGTATCCGGTCCTGGACTACAGAAAAACAAAACCCGAGAAGCCCCAGTCTATCTGCAAGACATCATGCCCACCACGATAGAACTCGCTGGGGCTGCGATCCCCGACTACGTGGATTTCCACAGTTTGCTCCCGCAACTGAAATCTGCAAAAGCTCCCAGCTCATACGGGGCGATCTACAATTGCTTTCGCCCCGACCTCCAACGCATGATCCGGAGCGGCGATCACAAGCTCATCCTCTATCCCGAAGCCAAGACCTACCGTCTCTTCAATCTCAAGAAAGACCCTACCGAACTGGAAGACCTCGCCTCCCTCGGCGGAAAACACGCCAGAAAAGCCAAGCAGCTCTTCGGGCAATTCCTAGACCTCCAAGTCAAGATGAACGACCCCCTAGACCTCACCTCGCTCTACACCGACCTACACTAACGTAGCGGAAGTCGAGAGACTTCCGAATCACCCACCTAGCGATCGCTACCTTTCTCTTTCGGCGCCTCCAAATCCCGGATACGCGATTCCGAAGGATGCCTTTCCGAGATCTGCCGGATTTCTTCAAGCATTTCAGAGGGATCATCCACATCCGTCCACGACCAAGCTAACGCTCCTGCATATCCGCGATTATACAAAGTCTCGTAAGGGGTACCTGCGCAGTTCTCGCAATCCACATGAAACTCCGCCACCACGAGCGGCTTATCCAAGCCCCAATGGCTCGCATCGTAAGCAAAGGGCGATCTCACCGTACCCGCCCAATCATAATAGTGTACCGTATAAAAATCTAGATAGCCTTCTTCATCTCCTCCCGCTCCAATGAGCTCCTCATCCGTATAATAGTTCTTGTTCCCCTCACCTACATCCGTGGCCGCATAAAAGGCCCAAGACCCGTTCGTTACCTGAGATTCCGGATCCGTCCTTCGTATGGCTCCCGCGCATACATTAATGAACGCCTGAATATCCGACATCGCCACATGATGCGTAAAGTCCCAGCCAAACTCATGGCTCATCCCTTCCGGTTCGTTAAAGATCTCCCAAGCGATAATCGCGGGATGCCCCTTCAGTGCCTCCACCATCGGTATCAAGGAATTCGCTACATAGGCATCCCGCGCCTCTTTATCCACCAAGAGCGCCCTCGCGCGATCCGTCACCCCCGCTCCAAAGGAAATACGCTGCATGTCGAAAGACCAAAGGCATAAGATCATCCCCACACGACGTTCCCAAGCGAGATCCAAGACTAACTTCAAATCCCGGATCGTCCCTTTCCCGGGCCCGGTCACCTTCATTTCCTTAAAGGCAGGCGTGTGCGCTCCATTCGTGTGCAGCCAAAGACGCATAGCATTTCCCCCATTGTCATGAATCAAGCCAAGTACTTTGTCGAAATGATCCAGATCGGGCGTCTCTGGGTCCGGGCCAATGTCATTCGCGAAATCATCCCAAGCCAAATTCAGCCCATTCAGAAAGAGCTCCTGCCCATTGTATGAAATACGATCCGATGCCGCGCCAAAGCCGCCATAGACGATGCCCCAAACCAGCCCAATCCTCCAAACAAGTCGATAAGCCTTCATACTAAATACGAGATCTCAAAAGCT
>JBCCZW010000089.1:0-10030 GCA_039186805.1 Verrucomicrobiota bacterium | reverse complement strand
CGGCGTCCGCTTTTTGTCGATACCAATCATTCACAAGGTTTCGGATGCTGTCGCGGTTGCTCTTTTGCGGGACTTGGACGTTGAGGAAACGGCCTTTGAGTTTGGCTACTTGGAGGGGGCCCTTCTGGACGCGGAGTCGGTATTGGCGCCCTAGATACATGAGCGTTTCGCCGCTTATATATTCCCGTGGCGAGGGCAGAGGGTGGAAACTGGCGACGGCGTCGAGCTGTTTGGCGAGCCATCTCGCCTTGGATTGGATGGCGGCTTGGATTTCTTCGCTGCTGTAGCCTTTGGGGGCTTCGATGCGTACGGAAAGATCGGGATGGACGGTGATGCGAAGTTTTTTGCGGGGGGCGATGCGGAGGCAGTAGCGGATCTCTCGTTTGCCGAAGCGAAGGATGTCTTGTATCGGCTCAGTCTTCATTCGCGATGGCGATCTCGATGCATTTGTCAATGAGCGCGTCTTGGGCATCGAGGGGGATTTCTAAGCCTAGCTCTTCGATGACTTCGAAGAAGATGCCGTCGATTTCTTCGCGCATGGCGTTGAGAGCATCTTGGTTGTCTCGCCAGTCGCGTATCTTGTGGGAGCCGATTCTCTTTTGGATTTCGAGGGCGATTTTTACCGCGGCGTTTCCTTTGGCATTGTAGGGACTGATGTCTTCTTCCACCACGCCGAAATAGCGGCGGGCCATGTCTTGCCCGAGAAGTTCTTCGGGGACTCCGTCGTCGGTATGGGTGACTACTTTTTCCGTGTAGTCCTTGAGCTTGGACAATTCTTCGAAGGCTTTGACGCGACCCGCGTGGAGGGCGTCGAGGGAGTCTTGGATGAGGCGTGAGAACTTGGCGTAAAACGCTGGGTCCTTGTCCATCTCCTTTTCGCAGACGCGGAGCGCGGCGGCGGCAATTATGTCGGCCTTAGCTCCGGGGCTTTTGCCTTGGTCTTCGAGGACTTCTTGGCGTTGCGAGGCGTCGAAAAGATTGATGGGTTTGCAGAGTTGGACGATTTCGCCGGCGCCGACGTGGGTATCCAAGAGTTTCTGTATCTTGGGCTCGTATTCAGAAAAGTCTACGGCCTCTTGGTAGCGTTGAGCGGCTTCGGCTCTGAGGTTGGCGAAGAACTTCAGGTCTTGCTTGTAACGAGTGATGGTTTTCTCCGGCGTTTCTTCCAGGAAGGCGGTGGAGGAGAGGGCTAGAGAAAAGGTGCGGGAGAAGAGCCCGAAGCGATCGTAGAAGAGGTGCCTCTGTTCTTCGTCGCGGAGACTGATGACGAAGGCTTCGTTGTCGGCGGAGCCTTTGAGGCGGGCGAAGAGTTCCCAGAGGTCTGAATGATATTGGGCGAGCTTGGCGGTTTCTTTCTCGATGGGAGTGACGGTTTGAGCGAGGTCTGCCTCGTCGTAGTCGGCGAGCTGCGTATAGAAGTCGATGGCCTTGTCCAAGTCTTCGATCACACCGTTGTAGTCGAGCACGAGGCCGTGCTCCTTGCCGTCGCAGAGACGGTTTACGCGGGCGATGGCTTGGAGGAGGGTGTGGTCCTTGAGCTTGCGGGCGAGGTAGAGGATGGCGTTGCAGGGGGCGTCGAAACCGGTGAGCAGTTTGTCTACTACGATGATGATCTCCGGTTCCTCGCCGTTTTTGAAGGCGTTGATGAGTCGCTCGTTGTAGCCCTCTTCGCTGCCGTAGCGGTCCATCATCTCGGCCCAGAAGGCTCTTTCTTTCTCGGAGACTTTCTTCGCTTTCTTTTTGTCGCCTCCCTCTTCCTCGTTTGGGCCGGATATGAGGACTTGGGTGTTTACGAGATCGAACTCGTCGAAGAATTCTTTGTAGAGCAGGGCGTTGGCTTTGTCGGGGGTGACGAGTTGGGCTTTGAGGCCGAGCTCTCGGTAAGGACCGGTGGCGTAGTGCTGGGATATGTCCCAGGCGATCATGCGGACTTTTTGCTGTGTCTTGTTGAGTTGCTTCTCGGTAGAGAACTTTCGCTTGAGGTCGGCCTTTTGCTCTTTGCTGAGTCCGTGGGTGAGTTTTTCGAACCAGCCGTCGATGGCGGCTTGGTCGACGTTTTGCGGCACGTGGCGGGCTTCGTAGAGGATGGGGGCGACGGCTTTGTCGGCAGTGGCTTGGGCGATGGTGTAGGCGGGGCGGAAGAAAGCGCCGAATTTGGCGAAGGTGTTTTTCTTGGCGCTCTTGGCGAGCGGGGTGCCGGTAAAGGCGATGAAGCAGGCGCCTTTGAGAGCGAGCTTCATTTCCGCGTGGCGGGTTTTGTAGTGGCCGCGGTGTCCTTCGTCTACCAATACAAAGGTGTCTCGCGTGGCTCGCTTGATGGCTCGGTTCTTGGCGGCGGCTTCGAACTTGTTGATGACGGTGGTGACGACATGGCCTTTGCTGTCGGTGAGCAGCTCCACGAGGTGGGTGCCGGTTTTAGCCCGCTTGGTTTCTTTGCCGCAGGCTTGGAAGGTTTTGTAGATTTGCTTGTCGAGATCTATGCGGTCGGTCACCAGGACGACCTTGGGTGTGAGAATATCGGGTGCGAGGGAGAGGGCCTTGGCCAGCATGACCATGGTGAGCGACTTGCCGCTGCCTTGGGTGTGCCAGATGACGCCGCCGGGTCGGGGTTCGGTGGGGGTGCCGCTGCGGATGCGTTCGAGGATGCCTTCGATGGCGAAGAATTGCTGGTAGCGGGCTATCTTCTTTTCGCCGTTGTCGAAGATGATGTTTTGGTAGATGAGCTTAAGCAGTCGCTCGGGGCGGCAAAGGGCGTAGAGGGCGCGGTCTTGCTCGCAAATCTCGCGCCCGTCGCGGTGGAGGCGGAGGAAGGCGGCGGCGACTTGGGCGAAGGCGCCGCTCAGGAGGGGAGAGTCGTTGGCAAGGGGACGGGAAATGAGGGGGCGGATGGCTTCGTCGAGTCCGTCTTCTTTCCAGACGGACCAGAACTTGCGGGGCGTTTTGCTGGTGCCGTACTGGGCTTGGCTGCGGGAGAGGGCGAGCAGGAGCTGGGAGTAGAGGAAGACTTGCGGGATGCCGTCTTTTTGCTGGTACTTGTGTAGTTGCCCAACGGCTACATCGATGGGGTCGGTCCGCTTGTCTTTGTAGGCGCTGCGCTTGCACTCGATGACGACGAGAGGGATACCGTTTACGAAGAGGACGATGTCGGGGATGTGGTAGGTTTGTTGGCCGACGCGTTCAACGCGATATTCGGCGGTGCAGTGGTAGCGGTTGTTTTGCGGGTGCTTCCAGTCGATGTAGGCGATGGTGAAACTCTTGGTGTCGCCATCGATGGTTTGCGGTTGGCTGGTGCCGAGGCAGAGGAGGTAGTAGGCCTCTTCGTTTTGGTGGATGGCTCCGGTGGGGCGAAATTCGTTGAGGGCTTGGACGGCCTTGGCCACCGCGTTTTCGGTAAAGACGTGCTCGCGGCCTTTGAAGGAGTAGCGGCCATGGGAGCGTATGAAATCCGTCAATACGGGTTCTAGGATGGCGGAGCCGAGCCGATTGCCGCGCAGTCGAACGCATTCCTCGGGAGGGAGGTATTGCCAGCCCATCTCAACCAGCAATTGCAAAGCCGGGAGCTGACTTTGCGTCTTCTCCAAGTAGCTGGGAGTGTGGTATTCGGCTGGATCTTCCATTATTAGTTCTGCTTTTTGCGGCGGTTTTCTTGGCGCTTGCGGTAGAGGCGTTCGGTGAAACCGCCTTCTTGGAGGAAGGACTTTTCGAGCGACTCGAGCTGGCGCTTGAGCAGATAGATCGCTTGGTTGATGAGGCAGAGGAGAATATTAGCGGCGTCTTCGGCGCGGGCGTCGGCGATCTGGTAGGGGTCGAGGCGTTCCTCCGCCGGGCGCTCGCCTTCGAACCATTGAGGTGGGTAGCTGCGGAAACGGTTGCGCGTATCCAAGGCTTGGGGATCATCTTTGCTCCACTGGCGAAGCTTGTTTTGGCGGAGGTAGTCTTCGTAGTCGAGGAGCAGTTCCTCGAGGCTGGCTTTGGCGACGTTGGTGAGCTTGAGCTCGGTTTTCTTGGAGGTGGCGGAGGCCATGCTGCCTTCGGCGATGTTTTGCCGCCCGCTGCGGGCGGCTTGGACCATTTGGTCATGGGTGCGCGAATACTTCGAAATGTAGCGGTCGCAGAAAATGCGAGTGGCATCGTAGACGATTTCGGAAACTTGGAAGCCTCGGAGCCTGCGGTAGCCGCCGTGCTTGGGGAGGAGGGCGTGTTTGGAGTCAGACTTTTCGGACGGGTCTGACATGTCTGACTCTCGAAGAACTTGGCGGACGTCTTTGACGATGCGGTTCACGAGGTCGCGCCAGCCTTGCTCGTCGGTGGGGACGCCGCCGGGACAGGTCTCGGGGGTCAGCTGGGCAATCCAGTGGAGTTGGGTGAGTGGATTCCTTTTCATAAAATCAGTGCTTCACGCGCACTTGCCCGGTAAGCAGCTTTTGCATGAGGGCTTTCTTTTGCTGGCGGAGAGAGGCGAGCTTTTGCTGGAGAGTAGAGACTTCGGATTGAGCGTTCTCCATGATCTGGCTAATCGCTTGTTGTTCTTTTTGCGAGGGAAGCGTTAGTCGCGTGTTGAAGAAATCGTTCGGAGCTACGTTAAGTAGGCCGTGATTTCTGGCTCCTTCTTGGGCAATTGCATAAAGCTCATGATTGAATTCGGAGCTTTCGAAGAAGTGACGAATGAAATCAGGATTGGCTGATTTTGGTTTCAGACGAAAGCAGATATAAAGAGTGGATACAACGCCTTCATTGTAGCGATGGAGCATTTTAATTGCTCCAAGAGGATAGCCTTTACAGTAGCTTTTATTGTATGCGAATTCGCCTTTATAAAGTAAGAAATATCCGGATACGTCTTTGGATGCTATGCGTTTTTTAAAGTATTCTTCCTGATTGATGAGTCCAAGGGGCCCTGATATCGTAAGATTATTTTGGCAATTTTTAATGTTCTTGCGGGTGACGCGTTCGCAGATTTCGCCAAGTTTTGTGTCTATCCATTCTCCCTCGAACCCTGGCAAGCGCTTCTTGCCGGTGAGGAGTTGTTGCATGAGGGCCTTTTTCTGCCGCTGCTTGGCTTCGATCAACTGACTGGTCTTTTCGATTGCTTCGTCGCAGGTCGATAGAATCTCAGCAATCTTCTTTTGTTCGGAGAGAGGTGGTCGACGGACCAGCTCCCGATGAAGATCATTCCGGTTAACTCCAGGGACACCAGTCTTATCGCTAAATTGTTTGAAATTGAATGCGGAGAGTAAGTGGTAGAGAAACATTGGGTGATTCCCGTGGAAATCTTGTCCATACAATGTCGTATTTAGTGGCCAATATTCTTCATTGATGAAGTGGACCTCTCCGATGCTACCGTATCGTCCGGTCACAATCCCTGGAGGTGAGCATTTAGCAATATTGTGATGCGCAATGCATCCTGCAGAAGACACCACGGGTATCTTTCCTGCGGTTCGATCGCTATGTGGTAAATCGTAGCCTCTCTTCAAGGTGATTGTTTTTCCAAGTTGTTTGGCCTCCCACTCCTCCGGAATCCACCCAACCTTAGTCTCCTTGTAGCCGGGTCTGTTTGTATTTGGATCGCTCATACGTCTTTCTTTTCCTCCGCAGTCCGGCTGATTGCTTCGATGGCTTTGATGTCGTCGGCATCGGCGGCGAGGCGTTCGGCTTGGCGGCGTTGGGCTTGGTCTTCGGCGTAGTCGAGGTACATGACGACGATGCGGTCGAGCTCGGCGATCTCGTCTTGGGCGAGGTAGTTCTTGGCGGTAGCGACATCGCTCTTGCGCACGGCGTGGCCTTTCCAGCTGGTGAGTCCCATGTTGGGGCTAGCGGGATTCGAACGGCCTTCGACAAGTTCGGCGGCGGTTTGTCCGGTAATGGCCCAGAGCATTTTGTTTTGGGCTTTTTTGAAGAAGAGTCGGGCGGCTTGGCTGCCGGACCCGTAGTCGATGGCGGTGGCGTAGATGTCGCGTATCTTTGGACTTCTGTCGAAGTGACGTGTCGCCCGTGAAGGGCTCGGTAGGTAGAAGCGTTTCTCGGAGGCGCGGATGGAGCGGACGCGCTCGAGGAGCTCGTCGAAGTAGTCCCAGCCTCGGGGGTCCTTGAGTCGCTCGTCGTTCATGACGAAGCCTTTGACGAGGTATTCCTTGAGCTGTGTGTTCGCCCAGATGCGGAATTGGGTGCCGCGAGGGGATTTCACACGGAAGCCGACGGCGAGGATGGCTTCCAGGTTGTAGTGGGCTGTGTCGTAGTTTTTGCCGTCTGCGGCAGTTGTCCGGAAATTCCGGACAACTGAATCTGCCTCCAGTTCTCCTTCCGCAAAGATGTTCTGTAGGTGTTCGCTGATGGTCTTTTTGGAGCGGTCGAAGAGTTCAGCTATCTCTAGCTGGGTGAGCCAGACGGTGCCGTCTTCGGCTCGTAGCTGAAGTTCGGTTTGCCCGTCGGGGGATGTGTAGAGGATGAATTCTCCGTGGCTCATGCTATTTTAAGAAGATCTCGAAGTATTCTTTGAAGACGAAGACGCGGTTGCGGCGTTGGCCTGTCATTTCGTGGAGGATGCCTTTTTTGACGAGGGAGGCGACGATGCGGTCGCTGGTAGCGGGGCTGAAGTCGAGACGCCTGCTGAGTTCCTGGGAGGTGACGAATGGCTTTTGGTAGATGTATTCGATGATGCGTTGCGCATTAGGGGCGGCTCTGCCGAGGGCGGCGACTTTTTGGCTGGTCCGTTCACGCAGAGCGAAGATGGCTCTAAAGGTTTCGATGGATGCCTGGGCGGTTTCAATGACGGCGACGAGGAAGAAGCGAAGCCAGTGGCCGAGGTCGTTGGACTGGCGTACTTGCATGAGAGCGTCGTAGTAGGCTGCCCGGTTTTTCTCGAGGTGGCTGGAGAGGTAGAGGCAGGGGTGTTGGAGGAGTCCTTTGTTGACGAGGTAGAGAGTGATGAGGAGACGACCGATTCTGCCGTTTCCGTCGAGAAAGGGGTGGATGGTTTCGAATTGGTAGTGGCTGATGGCGATGCGGATGAGCTGCGGCACTTGAATGGCTTCGTTGTGCCAGAAGGCTTCAAGGTCGGTGAGAAGCTCGGGAAGCTCTTCATGATGTGGAGGGACGAAGGCGGCGTCCGATGGGGTGGCGCCGCCGATCCAGTTTTGGCTGCGGCGGAATTCTCCAGGCGTCTTTTTTTCTCCACGGGCTCCGCCGAGGAGAATGCGGTGAGTGTCGCGGAGGAGACGGTTGGAGAGGGGGAGCTCATGAAGCCGTTCCAGGGCTTGATTCATGGCATCGATGTAGTTGCGCACTTCTTGCCAGTCGTCTCGTTTTTCAGGATCGATCGCTTCGGGGTCGTCTTGGATCGCTTCATCCATGCCGGTTACGGTGCCTTCGATACGGCTGGAAGTTTGCGCTTCCTTGGCGACGTGCATGGCGATGAAGCGGTCGATGTCAGGAACGATGAGGGAAAGACCGTTGAGCTCGCCGAGCCGCCGGTTGGCCTCGGAAAGCAGGGTGTCTATTCGGGGGTCGTCCCACTGCCAAAGGTGATTGACGGGGGTGGGTGAGAAGCTGCGGTATTCGTACTGCTCTTTCCAATCTCCTGCCTTGTAGTCGCGTAAATTCATCTGAGTCTAAGGAATTTTATAAAATCACTTAAACGCTTTTGTGAGTTTAAGGAAGTTTATAAACTCATTAAATCGATTTCGTGAGTTTAAGGACTCGGCTTATCCTCACTTCTTGAAGCCGAGTTCTTTGAGGTAGGTGTCCATTTTGGCTTCGACAGTGGCGAGTTCTTGGTTGATGCGGTCGATGTCGGCTTGGACTTCGGCCATGTCGATCTCGGGTTCGGGCTCGAAGGTGTCGACGTAGCGGGGGATGTTTAGGTTGAAGTCGTTTTCCTGGATCTCGGCGTAGGTGGCGGAGTGGGAGTATTTCTCGAGGACGCGGCGCTGGCGGTAGGTGTCGACGATCTTTTCGATGTCCTCCGAGCGGAGGCGGTTTTGGTTGGTGCCTTGGGCGTACTCGCGGGAGGCGTCGATGAAGAAGACGTCTTCTTGGGCGTTGGGGGCGCGGCCTTTGTCGAAGATCATGAGGGCGGCGGGGATGCCGGCTCCGTAGAAGAGGTTGCTGGGGAGGCCGACGATGGCGTCGAGGGTGTTGAGCTCGATCATGCGTTGGCGGATTTTGCCTTCTTGGCCGCCGCGGAAGAGGACGCCGTGGGGCACGACGACGCCGACGCGGCCTTTGCCTTCGAGCGCGGTGGCGATCATGTGGCTGATGAAGGCCCAGTCTCCTTTGCTTTTCGGAGGGATGCCGCTGTGGAAGCGGTCGTAGGGGTCGGCGCCGGCGATTTCCTGTCCCCACTTGTCGAGGCTGAAGGGGGGATTGGCGATGACGACGTCGAACTTCATGAGGGCGTCGTTTTCGATGAGCTGGGGGTGGCGGATGGTATCCTCCCACTCGATACGGGCTGCGTCGACCTCGTGGAGAAACATGTTCATCTTGGCGAGGGCCCAGGTGCTGCCGTTCATCTCCTGGCCGTAGAGGGAGAAGTCTTTGCTGGGGACTTGCTTGGAGGCTTTGATGAGGAGGGAGCCGGAGCCGCAGGTGGGATCGCAGATGCGGTCTCCGGGCTGGGGGGCGACGAGGCGGGCGAGCGTTTCGGAGACTTCGGCGGGGGTGTAGAATTCTCCGGCTTTCTTGCCTGCTTGGGCGGCGAATCTGCCGATGAGGTATTCGTAGGCGTCGCCTACGATGTCCATGTGGCCGACGCGCTCGGGGCGGAGGTCTAGCTTTTCGGAGGCGAAGTCTTCGAGGAGGGTCTTGAGGCGCTGGTTGCGTTGGCGGGTTTGACCGAGATTAGCCTCGCTGTTGAAGTCGATGTTGCGGAAGACGTTGTGGAGCTTGGCTTTGTTGGCGTCTTCGATACTGGTGAGGACTATGTTTATCATGCCGCCGATGTCTGGGTCGTTCCGATTGGCGTAGAGGTAGTCGAAGGTGGACTCCTCGGGGATGATGAAGCGCTCGCGCGTCATGGAGCGTTGGATACGAGTTGGGTCGGATTTGTGTTTCTTGTCGTATTCGGCGAGCTTGGACTTGCGCACGTCGCTGAGGTATTTGACGAACAGCATGGTGAGGATGTAGTCCTTGTACTGGCCGGGGTCGATAACGCCGCGAAAGGTGTCGCAGGCGTTCCAGACGACGTTGGAGATTTCTTCTTTGATTTGCTGATCGTTCATGAAAGGTGGCTTCTGCGCGTTGAAAGTTAGGGGTTGGCTCGGGCCGCTTGCTGGCAGATGGCTGCAGCGAGCTTTAGCTTCTTGTCCGCGAGTTGGGCGAGGAGGCGGGTTTGTTGCCGGGCGAGTTGGTCGATGGCGACTATCTTTCTTTGCTGCTCGATATTGGGAAGCGGAATCTCGAGGTTTTCCAGAACTTCGCGTCGTACGACTGGCATGTGAGCCCCGCTGGTGCCGAATTTGGCGAAGTGCTGGCGTGCTGGTTCTTGATTGAGCTGCCAGGCGAGGTATGCGGGGAGGAGCTTAGGAAGGGGGCGTAGGACAAAGAAATAGGAGGCGGCGAGGCAGGGGTATGGCAGGCCTTGGACTGCTGCGGCGAAGTTTCGGGCTCCTTTGGCTAGGAAGATGACGTCGCCATCTTGGAGTAAGGATTCATCTTTGACGGGCTTTGCGAAGAAGCGAAAGAGTCCGCTGGCGTCTATGGTTCTGCGCTCTTTGTCGAAGTCGCGTATCTGCAGTAGAAAGTGACTACCCTTTTCGTTTGGCTCGATTTTGGAGCGGGAAAGGTAGCCGGGACGCGCTTGGCTGACATCGTTTAGCTTCATGTGGGCCGATAACGTATAAAAAATTAGCGGTATATAGAAATCTGCAATATTATTTTAAGCTATATGGTGATTTTGTGTAGACGGAATAAATGATACCGCGCTTTAAAACTAGAGAACAGCTTTTGTAATGATGGATTCTAGGGAGAGAGAAGATAGGTTAGAGGATGTGGTTGAGCTTTTGCATATGTGGAAGGATGAAGCGCACGCCTACTGCTG
>JBCCZW010000088.1:0-10056 GCA_039186805.1 Verrucomicrobiota bacterium | reverse complement strand
GAGGGCGACGGCTTTGCGGGCTTCCTTGGCATCGACGAGAGGGGCGCGGTTTTCTTGGATGGCGGTCACTACGTCTTCGAAGTTCTTTTGATGTCCGGAAAAATCGATGGCGGAGGGGTCGTTGGCGCCGAGGCCGATGGTGCCGCTGGAGAGCATGTGGTTTTCAAGAATGTCCGCGTCTTCGGGGCGCTCGTCCTTGAATTCCCAAACGCGAAACTTGTCGTCGGCGAGAAAGGCGGATCCTCGATCGCCGCAAATCTGCACTTCGGCGGAGTGGCCATCCTTGGACCAGCAAGAGGTAGAGCCTTGGATGACGCCGCGGGCGCCGCTTTCGAATTCGAGAATCGCGACGGCGGTATCCTCAACTTCAATACGTTCATGGGAAAGAGTTGCCATAGAGGCGCTGACTGCTTTGACGGGCCCGGCCACGTAGAGCAGCTGGTCGATGGCGTGGATGGATTGGTTCATCAGAGCGCCGCCGCCGTCTAGGTCCCAGGTGCCGCGCCATTTGCCGGAGTCGTAGTAGGCCTGGTCGCGGTACCATTTGATGTAGGCGTCGGCCATGGCGACTTTGCCGAATCGACCTTCGTCGATCGCCTTTTTAAGGGCTACGAGACCTGGGTTAAAGCGTCGATTGAAAATGCCGGAAATGGTGACGCCGTGCTTTGCTCCTTCTGTCGCCATTTGGTCGATACGTTCCGTGGTGATCTCGAGCGGTTTTTCGCAAATGACGTGCTTGCCCGCTCTCGCGGCGGCGATAGCGGGCTCGAGGTGGGCGCCGGAAGGCGTCGCGATGGTGACGATCTCCAGGTCCGGATCTGCGAGGAATGCGTCCAGGTTGGTAAAGGCAGCGCAGCCATACTCTTCTGCGATCGCTTTCGAGCTGTCTGGGTTGCGGCTGTAGACTGCATGGAGTTCGGAGCCCTCCATTGCTTGGATCGCCTTCCCGTGGAACTTGGCGATCATTCCTGATCCGATGATACCGAATTTCATGGTTTACGCTCGTTTTTGATGAACGAGATGGCGCCGACAACGATGAGGATCACGAGCAGTCCGAGACCTGCCGCGGGAATCATGCCCTTCCATCCTGGAGCGGCAGCTTTGCCTGAGAGAACCCAGATAGATCCGAGCGTCGCGATGCCCGTAGCGAAGCCCATAAGGAGGTTCCATATGATACGCGAGCGTCCGCTGGGGCGGTTTTCGCCTAGAACTTTCTTTGAGTTCATCATCAGAAGAAAAGTGAAGTAGGCGATAGGGATGAGGGAACCGCCGATTACTGAAGTGGGAATGGCGAGCGCGGCGGCGGCCGCGCCGGTCCAGATAAATGGCCCTACGAAACCGGCTACTCCGGATACCGCACAGCCTAAGTAGTGCATTCCTTTCGTCTTTTTGCCGAAGAGCTCTTGGAAGGCGAGTCCGTTGATAAGCATGAGAATGATGATCGTGGAGATGGCCATGCCTAGGACGCCCAGACCGAAGATAGTTTGAGAAACTACTTTGCCCGCGAGCGGTTCCAAGGTGGTGGCGAGTTGGAAGTTGTCTCTCTTCACGAGACTCAGGGCGAGTTCGAGGTCAGCTGCATTCGTTGCGCCTGGATGCGCTTCGGCGAGTTGGGCAAGAGTGCCAGTTGCCGCTGCGGGATCGACGTCGCCTGTCTTGGTATGGAACTGGGAAGCCGCGGCGATGACGACGCAGCTGGTGGCCAGGAAGAAGGGGATAAAGAGCCCGATGGAAAGATCGAAGATCGAGAAGCTGCGATGGGCTCTGCCCCATCTCTTTTTGAGTAAAGAGTAAGGGAGCAGCCAGGTCATATTGATACCGACGGCGGTACCGAATGCGGCGATAATGATGTCGCGCTGGTCGGTGATGATTTTGGCGGTCCACCAATCCGGTTGGGTCGATTGGGCGATGAGATCGGCGTAGCCAGCGGCGGGAGCGAAAAGAAGCGCTGGGTTGGGAATGAGACCGCCGATGATGCCTCCCCAGTCGATGCCGCCGGTTGTAGCGAGAGTGATGACGACGGCGAAGAAGGAAAGCACAATGAGACCGACCATCACTTTGATGATCAGATCGAAGGTCTTGGCTCCTTTTCCTTCAGATTCGTAAAGCACGTTTACGAAGAAGGCAATGGCGAGGAGGATGAGGCAGATAATGACTGTAGATGCTGTGCTACTGCCGACCGCAGGGACGAGGTTCTGCTGGATCGCGGCCCGGCCCAAATTGAACTGGGGCATACACCAGACGATATTGGCCATGATGGTAGCGATCATCCAAGCCCAGCCGAGCGCGGGGGAGAGGTGTCTGTTGACCAAGCCGAAGGGGGCTTTTTCGGTTGTGAGCGTGACGTAGGCGATTGCGGAGAGCATGATAATGCCGCAGATCATGGCTAGGGGTTGCAGCCAGAGGAGACCGAAGCCGGCGATGACGCCGAGGTAGAGCGCGCCGGCGAGCGAGCCGCCTCCTAAAGTGATGGCGCCTTGGAGCCAGCCCGGTCCTGAGAGGCGGGTGTAAATTCCAAGCTTCCGCCCGAGAGGCGCCGATTCGGCTTCGGCGAGCAAAGCGTCTTTGGGGTCTTTGTCAGTTGTATTCATTATGTGGTTACTTCGCTAAAGTAGCTTTTGAGGTTTTGGAGACTTGTATGGGCGATGGTGTCGGCGCCCGGCGAATAATCGAAGACTTCTACGGAGACCCATTTGTCGTAGCCCGACGTGATGAGGGATTCGGCGATCGGCTGAAAGTCGAGATCTCCCATGCCGGGTCCTTGGAGGTTGGGGTCGTTTGCGTGAAAGTGTATGGTGTAGTCGCGGCTGGCCGCTATTATCTCTGGGATTGATCCACCTTCGGCGTACATGGCTTTGACGTCAAGATGCAGCCGAATATTGGGATCATCGATGCGCTTGAGAAGTTCGATCGTTTCAGCAGCCGAGGTAAGGAAGTTGGTTTCGTTGGAACCTAAAGGTTCGACAGCGATGGATACGTTCTGGGAACGGCAGTGCTGGCCGAGTTCGCGGTAGAGCGCGGCGGCGCGATCGGCAGCGTCTTCGTAGGTTTCGCCGCCTTCGATGTTTCGCTGTTTGGGGCTTCCCCAGACCATGACTTCTCCCCCCATCGCGGCGCAGAGGTCGGCAAGGTGTTTGGCGAAGTCTAGCGTCTTTTGACGAACGATATCGTTCGGCGTAGTGAGGTGCATGCCTTCCGGTTTTACTAGAAGCCAATGGAGGCCGACGACTTCGAGACCGTGTTCGCGGATCGTTTTGCCTGCGGCTTCGGCTTCGGCAATGGTGAGCTTGCTTGGGTCGTCTTTGAGGGTGAAGGGCGCGACTTCAAGGCCTTGATAGCCTGCCGCGGCGACGCGTTTGCACGTTTCGGGGAGGCTGAGATCTTGGTAGGTCTCGTTGCAGATGGCGAATTTCATCGGAAGGACTTATAAAGAATTCAGAAAATGGATACTTGGTAATGAAGTTTACTCGAAGAAAGTTTTGGAGCTAAGGTTGGCGTTTGGAGCCCAGATCTTGATGTTGTCGACCCAACCGATGTCGTCGAAAGAGCCGAAGCCGATAAAGCCCTCTTCGAAGGGAATGTCGTCGGCGATCATGATCGGGGTAAGCATGTCGTTGAAGTAGAGGGCGACCGTATTTTTTTGCGTGTTGCGGACGATGCGGATTTTGCGCCATTCCTCGACTCCCCAATCGGCTCCGAGGGTGCGGTAGTCGGTGATGGGGGCGCGGGGCGCGTCGTTAACCACAAAAACATTGTGGGCGTTATTGTCGCCCGTCTTCGCGACGTGGATGTACATGAAGTGAGCGGGATCTTGAAAGCCGAAGAAAAAGCAGTGATCGCGGTGAGCGTAGCCGCCGGAGTTTTCGGGATCTGGATTCTCTTCCATGAATTGCTTGATGGGAGTTCCCTTGACGCCGGTCTGCTGAATATCGACATCCAAAATGAAATCGCCGAAGGCGAGTCCTTTGATTAAAGCGATGTTGTAAGGCGATCGATGAGGCGGCTTGTATTCGCTTTTTCCCTCCAGCGCAAGAACGCGATTCTCTTCGATCTTTCGCTGCTTCCAGGCGGTCGGATCGGTCATCATGAAGTCATCAAGGGCGTCCTGGGATTCGAAGTCCTGATGGTATTGAAGAACGTAGTCAGCGGGCAGTTCCGGGGCGGCATCGGCGAATGGCCCGATTAGAGCGAGAGAGACGAGTAGGGCTGGATAGGTTTTAATAAGGAGCCGCATGAGTTCTGTATCAAGTATGTGGATATAAGTTCTAAAGCTCGAGTGCAGATATGTTGCGGAAGGAGAGGCTCATCTCGCGTTTCGGGTGTACTTGGATGCCGATAGGACCTCTCGGCGCGATGGTGTCGGATTTGTAAGTCATCACTTCGACGCCATTGAGCCAGGTGGTGTAGCTCGAGCCGCGTACTTCCACCTTTAGAGTGTTCCATCCTTTTTGATCGAGCGCTTCCGTTCCGGTCGTGACTTGAATTGGGTAGCCTTTGAGAGAGGGAATGTAGGGAAGGGCGGTCATGTCTCGCTTCAAGCTGCCGGACTCGCCGATCTGTATTTGTTCTTTGGAGTCGCGGAGGAAGATACCGGAGTCTATACGGCCCTCGCCCAACTGGAAGTCGAGTTGCAGGACGAAGTCGGTGTATTCCTTTTCGGTGAACAGGATGTCGCCCTTCTGGTCGGGGTCATTCTTCGCATAAAGAACGCCGTCTTTAACGGACCAGCAGGCTGGCATCTTTGCAACCCAGCCATCGAGGTTTTCGCCGTTAAAGATAGGCGCGAGCTTTGGATCGCTGGAGCAGGCCGACGCGAAGAGGGCAAGCAGCGAAAGGACGATGAAGGTTTTGAGGGAGTTCATTGTTAGCGGGTTTTAATTCTTTAGGCGAAGCTCGGACTCATGAGCGCTTCGAGTTCGCGCCCGTATTGAACATAGCTGTTGTAGCATTGCTCCCAGTCGATCTCTTCACCCTCCTTGACGTGGAAGACGGTGGCGACGTGCGGTTCGATGGCGACCCAACCTTGGTATCCGCGATCGAAGGCATCGGTGAGTATGTCCTTTACGCGAGCGAGGCCTTGACCTGGCATTGTGTACTCGGGTTCGACCTCGTCGCTGAGGGGATTCATGCAGTCTTTAACGTGGATGTGTACCACGTGATCGCGGACGGCTTCCCAAAAGGCGAAGGCGTCTTGCCAGGGGAAAGAGCCATCGCTTTGCTTTTGGGAACGGTCGCGTTGGAAGACGGGATTTCCTGTGTCGAAGACGAGTTTCAGGCCGGGCACCTCTTCGATGAGGCGGAGGGTGTGCTCTGCTGAGAAGCCACCCCAGTTCATGCAGTTCTCGTGGATGGCGGTGAGGCCGGCATCCGCGAAACGATTGACGATTTCGCGGAGGCGCCGGAAGCGTTCCTCTTCCTGCTGATCGCTGCCCCACTCGTTCTGAGCGTAGGACATGATACGAACAAGCTTCGTATTCAGGCGCTGCATACGAGGAATGCATCGTTCAATCTCGGCGATCGTTATGCTGAAATCGGTATCGATGGTTTTGCCCCAGGTCCCGATGATGGAGCCGATCTCTGGAACTTGGATGCCCGCCTCGTCGAGCTGGTCGGCGGCCTTCGCGAAGGCGTCTTCCGGCATGTCGTGGATGCTCTTGCCATCGATCATGCGGGCGGAGAGGGCGGTCCAACCGAGTTCTTTGGTGGCTTTGATTTGCCCGCTGATGTCGCGAGCGGCTTCGTCTGCAAATCCTGTGAGTTTCATAGATTAGATCGCTGAGATTATTGCTTGGCCCAAGCTGTATGAAGTTGATCGATACGCGCTTCTTCGTGGGAACCTTTGTGGAAAACAAGCCGGTAGGAGAAGGTGAGGCGTTCGCCGTTTTTGAGCGTCATGTCGCCTACTTTGCCTTCGTCTTTCATGAAGTACTTTAGGCCGAAGGCGTTCGCGGCGCAGAGACCGTAGTCGCGAGCGTGCCAAGTGGTGGGGTAGCGGGGGTTGCCGGGATGGTCGAACATCGATATGCCGAGCGCGGTTCCGTCGATTTCGTTGGAGTAGGTAATCCATTTCGCTTTCTTCCCCCAGACGGATTTACCGGTATCGCCAGCGCTGTTGATGGCCTGGGCCCCTTGGTCGCGCACGCGGAACTTAGGATTCATGCGGATGGCCATGCAACCCTCTTTGGTGTCGCCCAGCTCCACGTCCCCGTGGCTCGCGATAAGAGTGACCTTGTAATCGATGATGCGTTTGTCGGCGTCTCCGGAGAAGAGAATTTCTGTACGGTCCGTCATTTGAATCTCATCTTTGTGTACCCATTGGTGGGATACGATGAGTTGCGCTTGGTCGGGAGAGAGGTTTTCCGCTTTCTCGACTTTGTCGAGAATGATGCGGCTTGCATTGTGGGAATCGCTTCGCTCATTCCAGAAATCGAGACCGTTAACGGCGCCATGGGCGTAGTAGACTGAGCTATGCCAAGGGTGATCTTGGCTTTCGCCGGGTACGTCTTTTTCCATAGGAAACCGACGGGTCATGTGAACGCCGGTAGGGCCGATGACGGGGTAGAGGAAGCTTTTTTGATCATCGAACTGAAATTTGGTGAACAGATCTCCGTCAAATTTTATGACGTAGCTTTGACCTTCTTTTTCGATACTGACCGATTGAGAGCCTGTATCCGAGCAGGAAGTACAGGCGAAGCACGTGGCGACGATGGAGATGATGGCGAAGTGTTTTAGGGGCATGGCGATAAGTTACCTGAGAGTGTTGGCTGTATAGCAAATTTGTGGTTGGGAAATACGGCTTCCGTCGCGGGCGAGGAGGCCTTCTTGCAGATTGAGCTCGAAGATCCTTTTTGCCTCCAGTCCGTCGATCTTCAGCGAAACCGTTAGACCGTCTTGGCTGACTTCAGCATCTTTAATGGCGATTTCAGTCATGTCCTTCTGGTTGCTGCCGTAGCGATGGCTTGAAAGGTACCAGTAGCGGCTCATGGCGTAATTGGAGAGCTCGGATGCGGAGGCTTTATCTACGGGTTTCGTGAAGCGGATTTTGAATCCGCTTTTTTGTAGGGACATCGATTGGACTTCGAAGGGAGTTTTACCAGTAAAGGTGATACGTTGCAGACCTTCGGATGGGTTGCCCCAGCCGCGTACGGTTTGCCCTGTGTATAGGCTGCGTCCATCGGGACTAAATACGAGGCGGTTGTTTCCTGGTCTTAAGTCATGATCGACAAACTTTACGCAGGCTCCTTGAAGCTGCCCGTTCACTTCTTCGAGCATGCAGCGAATGATGCGGGCTCCGGCGATGTCTCCGACGAAGATCTGTCCGGCGAAGGGACCGAATCTGCCCTCGGTCATGTCGAAGAGAGGCTGGCTGGGCGAGTTGCACATGAATCCCTGGGGCATTTCAACGACGGCGCGAGTACGGTCTTTTTCGTACTGCTCCCTATTGTCCATGTAGTACTGTAGAGGGTTCTCGGATACGTTTTTCGTGAATTCTTCGTCCCAGACGAGGGCCGAAGGGTGTCCGTAAAAATGGTCTTTTTCCACGAGGTAGAGAGGGGAGGTGCCTCGCCAGTCGCCCTGATTGTCGGTGGCGAAGAGTCTGCCTTTCGAGTCAAGGCCGATGCCGTTGTGCATGCGGAAGCCTTTTGCAAAAGGCGTGACCGAGCCATCTTCGAAAACGCGTAGCACCCAGCCTTTCCATTCAACGCCAGCAAAGTTGCGACCGAGGCGACCCATGTCGGAGAAGGCTCCTTTTGTATTGAAGAAGGTAGGACCGTTGTGCGAAGCCGTGCCGATGGCGATGTACCAGCCACCGTCTGGATGCGGTACGATGGTGTTCGTCTCGTGATAGTTTCCGCTGACGCCCCATTGATCCGAAATGGTCTCGTAGAGGTCGGCAATGCCGTCTCCGTCTTCATCCTTGATGCGGGTGAGCTCGGCCATCTGAGAGACAATGATTTCGTTTTTGCTGATGGCTTGCAGACCGCATGAGTTGTGAAGGATGTCTTCGGCGAATACGTGCCAGGGGAATGCGGAAGGGTCTTCACTGGGCATCGCCATAAGGACCCCGTGACGACGAAGAGCGACTACGATTTCGCCTTCGGGGGTGAAGTCTAAACCGCCGACTTCGGGAGCGACGTGAGGAGGAAAGTCGATGGTTTCGACCCGATAGCTCTGGGCGATGACCGCTGGTATGGCGGCTGCGAATACGATGGATACCAGTTTGCTCATTTCCATTCAGCTATTCGCTTTGATGCTTAGGGTGAATGAAGCGGCTTCTTTTGCCTTTAAAGTCAGGGTTCCGTTTTTGAAGGAGCCCTTGTTGGATTGGATTTGCTCGGCGGCTTCTGGAGTGAACTGGAGGGAGCGTTTGCCTTTCCAGTTTCGGGAGGTGTAGTGGCAAAGGAGGTCTCCGGGAGCTTCGCCAGGTTCGATGCGGAGGGTGAATTCGACTCCATCGATTGAATACAAAAACTCCGGGATGCTGTTGACCTTGCGGTAGCCTTTGAACTTTGGCTCGCCGCTTAGGGAAGCTGGCCCGCTCGCCATGTAGGAGACGGGGCCAAGGAGTTCGCCGATGTATCCGAACTTTTTGCGTCGGTTGCCTGAGCCTTCGCCCCAGTAGTTCGTCATGTCCATGAAACCACCGCTCCACGCGTAGAGCAAGCGGCACTCGGTAGTGTCGAAGCAATAGGAGAGCTTTTCGCCAAAATTGACCGCGATGGCGCCGGGGAGCCCATCGATTGGAAGGTCGAAGTCGTCTATATTGAAGATGCCTGTTTTCGCTTTGTATTTGGGCGTTTTGCGGCTGGTGTAGTGGTGAGCAAAGACCTCGTCCTCGAGTTCCAGCTTCGGCATGAAGGTGCGCATGAGTAGGGGTCGAGCGAGCGTGCCTTGCGGGAATGGGGTGACGCTAGACTCTCCGGTGAGGACTGGACTGGGGAGGTTTAGACCCATGATCGATTCAACAAAGAGCGTCACGTCTTCAATTTGCTGGGGGCTGAGAATAGCGCTCCATGCGGGCATCGCTTTGCTGGGAATGCCGTTGGCGATGACGTTGCGTATTTGCTCGTGGGCGCTGCCGTGCAACACCTGAGCATCCGTGAGGTTTGGACCAATGAGACCGGCTCCTTCAGGCCCATGGCAAGAGGCGCAGTAGGCGGCGAATACCGCCTTTCCCTGTTCTGCGTTTCCGTGCAGCTGAAAACAGAGGAATAGGACTCCTAGAATGTGGAAAGGCTTCATGGATTATAAGCGGGCTGATGATCCTTCAAACCCCATGAAAGTAGGGATTGAGCAACTGAGGAAGCGTAGGCTAGAGGCTTGGAAATCTCGCGCAATGTTCGTTCTTTGAAAAAATGCGCGATTTTACGCAAATCCGGAATGCTTCCCCGGCGCTGAAGCTAAGCTAGTAGTCGCTTTATGGGCGAGCTCGCCTCAATGAAAGCGATCAGTCCCTAGGTGGTCATGGAGCTAAACGCATTTCGGTTCCCTCGATGTTGGCGAGGCCCCATTGAGCGATATCTTTCACGATCTTTCCGAGCGACTTTCCTTTCGGAGTGAGACGATAGGCTTCTCGGCCCGGCTGTTGCGGAGAGGGAAAGCGTTCCGCTAGCTCGGAATCCACCAATCGCTTGAGGCGATCGGTGAGGATGTTAGTCGCAATGCCTTCGGGGGAAGCGCTGAAGTCCTTGAAGTGCATGCGTCCAAGGAGCAAGTCGCGCACGACGAGAAGGGTCCACTTGTCTCCGATTATATCTAGGACGCAAGCCACCGGACAAAGAGAGCGACGTTCGTTTTTCTTGGGTCTCATATCGATTTTTTGAAATACGGATTGACAGTGGGTTAGGTACTTGCATTTTGCAAGTTCATACTCACTTGCATAATGCAAGTATTGGCTATGATGACGTTAGAATCGAAATTTGAGACACCCCGATGGAGGACAGAAGCGAGGGGATTGAGGTTTTTGCTTTTGCCGTTCGTGTTTGTCGTTCTCTCAGGCTGCGCGGGAACTAGTAACTATGTGGCTCGACCGGAGGTGACGGTTTTGGGTTCGGG
>JBCCZW010000087.1:0-10079 GCA_039186805.1 Verrucomicrobiota bacterium | reverse complement strand
GGTCCAGAGGTGATGGAAGCGGCGAAAGCTGGCGGAGGTCACATTCTTTTCGAAGCCAGTGTGGCGGGAGGAATTCCGGTCATCAAGTCGATCAAGGAAGGTCTCGTCATCAATTCCTTCGGCAGTATCTACGGCATCCTCAACGGCACTTGTAACTACATTCTCACTCGCATGACCAATGAAGGACTGTCTTACGAGACGATCCTCGTCGAGGCGAAGGAGTTGGGGTACGCAGAGGCAGATGAGTCCTTGGATGTCGAGGGTATCGATGCCGCGCACAAAGCGGTTGTCTTGGCTTACCTTGCCTATGGCAAGTGGGTGCCTTACAAGGATGTTTTGGTTGAGGGCGTGACGCGGGTGACGCAAGACGACATTGCTTATGCTCGAGAAAATGGATACGCGATCAAGTTGGTGGCGATCATTGCCAAAACAGATGCAGGCAAGGTTTATATATCCGTTTTACCCACTTTGGTTTCGAAGAGCTACGTGCTTGGCAGCGTGGATGGCGTTTTTAATGCGATCGCGATTCGGGGAGACGTGGTGGGAGATACTATTTATATCGGACCGGGCGCGGGGCGTGATGCGACCGCCAGCGCGGTTATCTCCGATGTGGTAGATGCCGCGAAGATTTTGATCGCAAGCAATTGCGAAGACCGTCTTCCATTTCTGGATACGGCTCCGAAGAATGGATGCGAGCTTAGGTTGGCCGAGCCTGACGAAATTCGATCTCGCTACTATGTTCGCTTGCTGGTGAAGGACGCTCCAGGCGTTATGTCGGAAGTGACTTCTGCGTTGGCGGCTCGCCAAGTGAGCTTGGCCAGCGTGCTGCAAAAGGAAGTTGCTGAAGATGCGGAGATGGCGTCGTTAATTTTGACGACTCACACTACGAGCGAACAGGCAATCTTGGATACACTAAAAGATCTCGAAGCGTTGGACAGCGTAGAGACGAAACCCTTCAGCATGCCGATCGGCAGCTTTCAGGACTAGACATGGCCCTTATTGTAAAGAAGTTCGGCGGCACTTCCGTTGGCGACGTGGATCGGATCAAGAACGTTGCGAGCATCATTAAGCAAGAGGTTGATGACGGCAATCAGGTAGTGGTTGTGGTTTCGGCTCGTTCGGGAGTGACCAATGAATTGGTGGCTCGGGCGAAGGAGATCAGCGCTAACCCGAGTGATCGCGAGATGGATATGCTTTTGGTCGCGGGCGAGCAAGAGACGATTGCGCTCACGGCGATGGCCTTGCACGCGATTGGGATTGATGCCGTTTCGTTTACGGGCGGTATGGCTGGAATCACTACAGACTTTTCGCACACTCGCGCTCGCATCGTGAGTATGGATTGCAAGAACATCATCAAGAATCTCGAAGAGAAGAAGGTGGTGATTGTGGCGGGTTTTCAGGGAGCGAATGAAGAGGGGCAGATTACGACTTTGGGTCGTGGAGGGTCGGATCTTTCGGCGATCGCTTTAGCAAAGGGAGTGGATGCTGATCTGTGTCAGATCTATACGGATGTGGATGGCGTATATACGGCGGATCCACGGATTGTACCCAAAGCGAAAAAGATTCCAGAGATTAGCTACGAGGAAATGCTCGAGTTAGCCAGCTTGGGTACGAAGGTCATGCAGGCTCGTTCCGTGGAGTTTTCTAATAAGTACAATGTTACCTTTGAAGTACGTTCTAGTTTTAATAGCAACCGAGGCACTATCGTGAAAGAGGAAGTAAGCTCAATGGAGGACGTCGTCGTTCGCGGCGTGGCTCTTGACAAGAACCAAGCGAAGATCATGGTCAGCAATATTCCTGACAAGCCCGGCTCTGCGGCTCAGATTTTCCAACGCCTCTCGGCGGCCAACGTGATCGTCGATATGATCGTGCAGAATATCGGTCGCAATGGCGTGGCGAACTTGACCTTTACGGTCCCGAGAGACGATAGCGATCGTTCTTTGAATGCGGTCGAGGAAGTGCTTAACGAGCTGGGCGGGGGTGAGGTGGCCCTATTCGGGAACATCGCGAAGCTCTCCGTAGTAGGCGTTGGCATGCGTAGCCACTCTGGCGTCGCCGGAGAGCTCTTTGCGGCATTGGCGGAAGCCAAGTCGAATATCCAGATTATCAGTACCTCTGAAATCAAGATCTCCGTGGTGATCGATGAGGAGGGTTGCGAAGAGGCGACCCGGATTGTGCATTCTGCGTTTGGCCTGGATAAGGAAGACTAGTTTCAGGCGACAGACGTCAGGAGACAGGGAACAGAGTAAAATGAAATTTGTAAGTACTAGAGGACAGACGGAGGCGCGGAGCTTTTCGGAAGCAGTTCGGATCGGCCTGGCGCCGGACGGCGGTTTGTTTGTACCGGAGGAGTTTCCTGATTTGTCGAGCGTGTTGACTGATTGGGAGGGAAAGTCGTATCCGGAAGTTTGTTACGAATTTTTTAGATACTTTGCGACTGATATCGATGATGCGGAGCTGAAGGAACTAATAGACGTTTCGTACTCGCGTTTTGATCATGAAGATCACGCTCCGCTGGTAGAGCTCTCGGATAAACTCTACGTGGAAGAGCTCTTTCATGGGCCTACTTTAGCCTTTAAAGACTTTGCGCTTCAATTTCTCGGTTCTCTCTATGAGCGTCAGGTGCGCCTTAGCGGCGAGGCGATTAATGTTTTGGGCGCTACTTCTGGCGATACGGGCGCTGCGGCGATCAGCGGCTTGCTGGGCAAGGAGGGCGTGAACATATTTATTCTCTATCCAGATGGTCGAGTGTCGCCTTTGCAGGAACGCCAGATGACGTGCACGGAGGCATCGAATGTGTATCCGCTTTCCATTACGGGCAGTTTTGATGATGCGCAGGCGGCGTTGAAGGACGTTTTTGGCGATCGGGAGTTTGCGGATAAAGTGAACTTGTCGGCAGTGAATTCCATTAACTTAGCTCGGGTCCTGGCTCAGTGCGTATATTATATCTACGCGTGGCTGAAGCTTCCGGCGGGCGAGCGGGAAAAGATCACCTTTGTGGTTCCGACGGGAAACTTCGGCAATGTGCTGGCGGGTTATATGGTGAACTTGATGGGAATGAAGGTCGCCGGTTTTCGCGTGGCGACGAATCGGAACGATATCCTGCACCGCTTCTTCGAAAGCGGAGATTATTCTGTCGATACGGTAGCTCCAAGTCATGCTCCTTCGATGGATATTCAAGTCGCTTCAAACTTCGAGCGCTTCATTTATTTAGGGAATGATCGCGATGCGGACAAGACGCGAGAGGTCATGGCGACCTTTAAGAAGGAGAAGGGATATCAATTTGGAAATGCGGAGATGCTCTCGGTGATGAGCAGTTCGCGCATGGATGATGCTGAAATCTCTGAAACGATTGAACGCGTGTATAAGGAATATAGATACGTAGCGGATCCGCATACCGCCTGCGGTTTCAAGGACCTGGAGGACTTGGAATGCGCGGTGATTTTGTCCACAGCCCATCCGGCAAAGTTTTCAGATGTTGTGAAGCGCGCGATTGGAGTGGACTCGACTCATCCAAGCCTGGAGGCGTTAAAAGAAAAAGATATCGTCAAGTACTCGGTCGAACCGACTGAGTCGGCGATCAAGGATTTCATACTGGCCAATCAGGTCGAACAACCGAACGAGCAAATATTATGAGCAAGCCAAAAGTAATGGTTTACGACACGACTCTAAGAGACGGCACTCAAGGCGAGGGCGTCTCCTTTTCCGTTACCGATAAGATTCGCATTGCGGAAAAGTTCGATCAGTTTGGCATTGATTATATTGAGGGCGGTTGGCCTGGATCTAATCCGCGCGACATGGCTTTCTTTGAGGAGGCCAAGAAGTTGGAGCTCAAGCACGCGAAGATTGCTGCATTTGGTTCGACGCGTCGCGCGAACTTGAAGGCTGAGGATGACCCTCAGTTAGGGACGCTTCTCGATGCGGAGACCCCTGTGGTCACTATTTTCGGCAAGACTTGGTTGTTGCATGTGACGGAAGTGCTTCGCGTGGAGCCGGAGGAGAATCTCAATATGATTGAGGACTCGGTTCGCTTTTTGAAAGAGAACGGTCGCGAAGTAATTTATGACGCAGAGCACTTCTTCGATGGATATGCCGATAGCCCCGAGTATGCGATGAAGACGCTTGAAGCGGCGGTTCGTGGCGGAGCTGATTGCCTGGCGCTTTGCGATACCAATGGCGGTAAGCTGGTGAGCGAGCTTGGCTCGATGACGAAGGATGTCGTCGAGAAATTCCCCGATGTCCGCGTTGGCGTTCACTGTCATAATGACGCGGGACTTGGGGTTGCGGTTTCTTTAGCTGGAATCGAAGCGGGCGCTACTCATGTCCAAGGTACCATGAACGGCTATGGCGAGCGGGTCGGTAATGCGAATCTCACTACGATTGTGCCTAATCTTGGTCTTAAGATGGGCCATCCGATGAATTGCTCTGAAAATATGGAGCACATGCGAGAGCTGTCTATGTTTATCGCTGACTTGGCCAATTTGCCGCATGATAAAAAAGCGCCGTTTGTCGGGCTCTCTGCCTTTACTCATAAGGGTGGGGCTCATGCGGATGCGACGAAGAAGGTGAGCTACAGTTACGAGCATATCGATCCGACTAAAGTGGGTAACAAGCAGCGAATCCTTGTATCCGATATGGCAGGACGCAGCAGTTTGTTGATGAAGGCTCAGGAGCTTGGGTTTGAGATTGATCGCGATGCGCCCGAAACGAAAGAGATTATTGCGAAACTCAAGGACTTGGAGAATAGCGGATATGAGTTCGAGTCGGCAGACGCGTCTCTCCGTATGCTCTTGGACAAGCTGACCGATCGCCATAACGCTCACTTCGAGTTCGAGGGTTATCGGGTGATTGTAGAGCGTCGTTCTAAGGATGATACGGCGACTTCTGAGGCGACGATAAAGGTTAAGATCAATGGAGAGCCGCACTACACCGTAGCGGAAGATAGCGGTCCTGTGGGCGCTCTCGACAAGGCCTTGCGTTTGGCCTTGGGCAAGGCGTTTCCCAATGTGGATGATGTCGCCCTGAAGGACTACAAAGTGCGTATCCTTGGCTCTAAGAAGGGTGCGGATGCTAAGACCCGTGTTCTAATCGAGTCGGGCGACGGCAAGGGCATTTGGGGTACGGTCGGAGCGAGCGACAACATCATCGAAGCTAGCTGGCAAGCCATTCGCGACTCGATCGAGTACAAGTTGCTCAAGGACGAGGAAGGCAAAGCGTAGCTTTGCCAGAGGTCAGAGGGCGGAAGTCTGAGATCAGATAAGGTTTTTCGAAGGGCGATCCCATGGGGTCCCCTCTTTTAATGGCAGAGCGTGTGAAGAGCCGGGTCGCCGCCCCGCATGCAGCTAGAAGTATCGGGATTTGCTGGGGTCTTGGCGGCGGACTTCTAGGACTTTTTCTAAGTCGTCGTCGCTTTGTTTGGATTTGGCTTTCTTTGCCTTGGTTTTGGTGTTCCGTTTTTTGGATACGCTGGGGCCGTCCGTCCAATCTCCAGATATGAGGGTGACGATGGGTTTTTTGGGGATGCCGAATTCGTTGCGGTTCATTTGGTCGATGACTTGGTTGGCGGCGGTGACGGCCATAAGTTCCCAATTAGGGTCTATTCCAGCAAACGCGTCGAGTTCTGGGTGCCAGCCAAGGTGGACGAACCCTATGTCTTTGGGGACCTCTAGACCCATTTCCTCGATAATCTTAGGCGTGTGGGGATCGATGGATAGGACGACTTCTGGTTTGTGGTCGCGTATCCATTTTTCGAATGATTCGCGCGAAGACTTGGGTCTAAGAATATGCATAGGAATGCGATCTTCTTCCTTCATCTGCTGATGGGCGACGTGGAGAGCGGCTTCGCGTTTGAAGTTGGTAAACGATTCATTCATGAGTGGAATGGACAAGCCTATGCGTTTGTATCCACGATTTTGTAACTGCTCGATAGCTAATAGTACGTTCCCATATTGATCTGAAACCACACGATGCAGGTCGGGTTTTTTGAGGGTGAAATTAATAGCGACGGCGGCGAACTCGGATAGGTCGATATCCAACTCTACGTCGCTCTTCCAAAAGTGTTCGAAAATGGCGCCCCGTATTCCGCGCGCTTTGAGAATACCAATGAGTCTCTTAGGGCTCATGTCGGGGTCGTTGATAAAGAACTCCTCTATTGTGTAGCCGAGCGATTCGGCGTGTTTTCTCGCGGCGTCTTTGAATATAGTAATGTTGCCGTGGATTTTTATGCCCCAAGGTAGGCAGTGAATGAGCGCGATAACAGGGGAGTAGTGGGATGACTTCTTGAAGCGAAGGTCCGACATCAATGCGGATATCAAAGGGTGTTGGGTATACCCCTGACGCTTCGCTTCTTCGAGAATACGTTGACGTGTTTCTTCGCTCTGGCCTGGGAGACCTCTGAGAGCGCGGCTGACGGTTGCCTTGGATAGTCCAAGGGCTTTGGCTACAGTTTGAATAGTGGGGCGATTGTCGGAAGCCATAATGGTTTGAAATCCAATTTGAAGTAACGTGTTACTTTGGGGAGCTTTCGGCCAAAATCTAGGCCCATGCAAACTAAATCAAGCAAGCGGATGCATTTCTCGAACTTAGTTATTCGAGTCGATCGGATTGCGCCTTGCCTCACCTGAAACAAGCAGAGTCCACGTAGATTCTTCGTCTCAAATTGATGACCGTTTGGGTTTGCTCGAGTCGAGACGACGATGATGGACCTCGGGGTAGGTAGCCAATAATTCCATTTTTCCGCGCTCTTGTCCGTTCTGATTTCAAAGCTCCGTTTACTCGCTTCGAAATATATTCCGAGTAGTCCTCAATTCGAAAGCTGGACTTTGAATCTCAGAACTGACTGCGCCGACTTGGAAGCGAATTATTGGACACTCTCTTGGGAGCGATAGTCTTATTCTATTTGTTCAAGAGGCCGATGAACTCACCTGATAGTCGCTCGCTTGGAAGGTTGAAATGCTACTGCTAAATCTGCTTTTTATATAGAGAAATTGCTCTGTTACTTCATGACATGAAGACGCCTCTAGAATAGTTGGGTGCCGGTTTATATTGTCTATCGACATATTGGGCGAAGTCCGGTCTCGATGGTTGAGCGATTAAATCGCTAGGGGCAAGGGAGAGTAACTGCGTTACGGATATCTGGAAAAAATGGGGCGTTTTCGGCTACGACTCGATATTCGCTGTGAGGGTGCTGATGAGCTCAGGGAGTTGGGAAATGGACTGGAGTTCGTAGAAGAACTCGTGGTCGTGGGGAGGCGAATCGACGCGTTCGTGTTTCCAAGTGGTGTGATAGGGGATGTGGACGGCGTGACCTCCCAAGTCGAGAATGGGGAGGATATCTGACTTCAGGGAGTTGCCGATCATGATGAATTGATCTGCGGTGACTTGGTTGCGGCGGAAGACGCGATCGTAGACTTCGACGGTTTTGTCGGAGACCACCTCAACATGGTCGAAGCAGTGAGCGAGACCGGAGCGGGCGACTTTGCGCTCTTGGTCGCGGAGGTCTCCTTTGGTGATCAGGATGAGCCTATAGTCTTTGGCCAGCGTTTCAACTACGTCGCTTACGCCTTCGAGGAGTTCGACGGGATGCGCGAGCATCTGTCGGCATTGGTCAATGATGCGCCGGATTTCTTCTGTCGCGATTTTTCCGTTGGTGAGATTGATAGCCGTCTCGATACAGGAAAGGGTGAAGCTCTTGATTCCGTAGCCGAATAGCTCGAGATTTTTCATCTCGGTTTCGTACAAGCGTTCTTCTACAGTTTCGGCGTCGTGATACTCAGAAAGGAGCTCGCAATAGCGTTTGTGGTTTTCCTCGAAGAGATGTTCGTTGTGCCAGAGTGTGTCGTCGGCATCGAAGCCGATAGTAGTGATTCGCCAGTTCATCCGTTGAGCGATGCTTTGAAGCGGAGACTGGATGGCAAGTGGATAGATAGCCCGGAGGAGAGCAATGGCATTTAATTTTAGCAATTTTGATAGATCTAAGTTTGTTGGGATGAGTGCTGGCTGAATTAGGATGCCGATTGTCGATGTCCATCTTTTCGGTAGATCTGATGATCTACCCAATTGCCGTCTACTAGTTGCTCTGCGTTTTCGAGGATGCTAGTGGGCTTGAATCCAAGTCTTTGTGGGACTCGCGCGCTTGGATGATTGCCGATAGCGGTTCGAATTTCGAAGGATGTTATCCCAAAGGAGTCTGTGATGTAGGAGATGAGCGCTGGGCAAGAGCGAGTGACGAATCCGCGACCTCGATAGTACGGATCCAGGCAATATGAAAGTTCGGCTAGCAGGGATTCCCAATCGATTCGTTTTGCGGCCAGCATGCCGATAATCTTGCCTTCGAAGTGAATGAGGAAACGGAGTGATTTCCCTTCGGCTTGCGACTTTTGAACCTGATCGTAACGCTTTGAGATGTCTTCAATCGAGGTAACTTGGTCTACCCAAGAGAGCCATTTTCGCAGATCTTCGCGATTTTGGTCTATCATACTGAAGAAGCCTCTTAAATCCTCTGACTGCATCAGGCGAATGCAAAGGCCCGGGGAGACCTGTAGCGACAAATCCTTTAGAGCTGCCGCAGTGGATACTCGTTTGCGCTCTTGGAATTTGTTCACGAATACGATCGAATCGGCGGTGCTAGGCCGATTACTTTTGAGCCTTTTGAAAGTCGGGCCAGAGGGGAGCTTTGATTATGATAGTTGCTTGCGTGATCGGGTGCTCGAATTGGATACGGGTGGCGGAGAGCCATAGGCGGAGGTGCCCGTAACGTTCGCGGAAGAGTTTGTTTTGCGTATTATCGCCGTGGCGCGTATCGCCGATTATGGGGTGATTGATGTGGACCATATGGCGGCGGAGCTGGTGGCGACGGCCGGTCTTGGGAAGGAGTTCTACCAGAGAATAGCGGGTGGTGGGAAATCGGCCGGTGGGGAGAGGGATTTCCGAGCGGGCGAGTGTTTTGAAGGTTGTTTGGGCGTCTTGGGTTTCGTCGCTTTTGTTTGGGCCTTTGCCGTCTAGAAGCTTGCGGAGAGGATGGTCGATTTCTCCTGAGTCGGGGGCGTAGCCGCGCACGATGGCTTGGTAGGTTTTAGAGATTTCGCGGGATTCGAATTTCGCTTTGAGGGCGGCGAGGGAATCAGAGTTTAGAGCGAAGATGAGGCAACCTGAGGTGGGCTTGTCGAGGCGATGAACTGGGTAGACGTTTTGGCCGATTTGGTCGCGAAGGGTTTGGACGGCAAAGATGGTTTCGTGCTTATCGATATCCGTGCGGTGAACGAGCATGCCGGGGGGCTTGTTGATCACTATGTAGTGATCATCTCGGTACAGGATGGGGAGCTCGGACATGGGGGCTATGCCATGGGATGGTGGGGATTTGTCAATGGGATGAGGGAGTGTGGGCTTTGAGTGTTCGGCGGCAGGATGCCGCCGCTCCTGGAGTTGGGGACGTGAAAAACCCGCGCCTTTTTGAAGGGCGCGGGTTCACCTACGACTAGATCAGGCTTTCCTCCTCCAGGACCTGATAGTCAAATTGTTGAAACGTTGATGCTGCCACCGGAGGTGCGGAGTTCGAGTTGAGGGCCTCCACCGTTAATGGAGCCGTCTGCTTTGGAGCGTTTCTTTTCTCCAGAAAATGAAAAGTCTGAATCGACGTTGACCCCACCGCCGCTGGTGCTGGCGTTGAGATCGAAGCTATGGCTTGGGGGGACTGATCGTCGAACGGGTCGGCAGCCCCGACCTCCTGGACACAGTCATGTCGGACCTGCGCACGCAGTTTGACGAGCAGGGGCATAAATTCGCCAATGATTTCAATGGGTATAAAACGCTCCGCGTGGGCGGCATTCTGGGGTTCAGCCGGGCCTCGGCAGATATCATCGCGCATCCCCTGGTGATGGATGTGGCCGATATCGTGCTCAAACGTCATTGTGAAAACTACCAGATCGGGTCGTCCACCGCGATTGAGATTCAGCCGGGTGAAGGTGCGCAGGAACTGCATCGCGACGACGGGTTTTATCCAATTCGGGTGCCCGGCGTGGAATGGCAGTTTTCAGCGATGTGGGCGATGACCGATTTTACCGACGAAAACGGCGCGACGC
>JBCCZW010000086.1:0-10123 GCA_039186805.1 Verrucomicrobiota bacterium | reverse complement strand
GTCAGCGTCACACTTGCGCCAACCAATGCAAACTGCCCGCAGCTGTATGTGCCGTGATTAAAATACCAATGTATACTTTTAGATATGCTCGAGCGTCGCCAAATACTCCGGCTCTTGAATACCCCCCGACTCCTTCGCAGGAATCGAAAACTCGAAATTGTTCATCCCAGTTAGATTCTCCTCTGCATAGTCCGCATCTTGGCGGAACTCCATCGACTCATCGAAATACTTCACCCATTGGTCGTTTAAATCTATTTGCGGCACAAGCGCTCCCAAAACCAAGACAACCGCAACCGAACCGCCAAGGACTGAATAGCGCCGCCGCGCCAAGAACTCGCTGAAACGATCGAAAATCGAAGCCTTCGTTTGCTTCAAGTGCTGTGTCTTGAACGGGAGCAATGAGGCTACTGCCGGTAAGGTAAAAACGGATACCGCCCAAGCGATCATGACCCCGCTCGCGACCACATTGCCGAGGTGGCGGAATGGAGGTGAATCGCTGAAGTTCATGCTCATAAAACCAATCGCCGTCGTCACGCTCGTCAGAAGGACGGGCATAAAGTTGATTCGCAAACTCTCTATAAGAGCCGCCTTCTTATCGCGCCCGTGTCTCAATTCTTGAAGAAATGTAATGAATACATGGATACTATCCGCAACTGCGAGCGTCATAATCATCACCGGAGCGCTCGTGAGAGGAGCGCTCAGATTATATCCATACCAGCCCATCAAGCCCATACCTCCCATTATAGAAAGCATCACAACCATTCCCGTAACCACCGTTCCGTAGAATGAACGCAGCAAAACCGCCATTATAACAAAGATCGCCAAAAACATTGGGCCCATCACCTTAGGACCGTCCGCTATCGCCGATTCCGAAAACGCATTGTTCAACATTACTACGCCAGCCTGACGCATCTCGATGCCCGGAAACTTCTCATTAAACTCAGTCTCAATCGCTCTTATCTTAGTAACGACTTCGGGAACCTCCTTCATATCGTCCAAGCCAGGCAACGTAATCGTCACATTAACGCCCGTCGCATAATCGAGGTCGTTTATAAGACGGTTATATAACGCTGGCTCTGCTAAGGCCGCCTTGCGAATCTCCTCCAACCGCGCCTGATCTAGGACTTCACCCTCTGGAACCAGATCCTCAACAAAGAGATCATCTCCATCGGCAACCGAGTTTTGAAAATTCGTTATAGAATCGACACGCCGCGAATAAGGCACCTGCCAACCCTGAGTAGTCACCCATTGAACCGCTTCCAGAAAATCCTGCTCGTAGATACTATCCTTGTTAGCAGTAAGGATGATCATTACATTGTCATCCTTCGTGTAAGTATTCTGCAGAGCATCGAACGCTTGCAGTTGCGGATTGTCTTCCGAAAAGAAAATCCGATAACTCGAGTCGAACTTCACCCCGTTGCGTAGCCCGGAAACCGCAAAAGCAGTAAACAGGAAAGTTCCCAATATCACCAGCCATCGATACTTGATCGTATTGGCTGCGAGTCTCTCGACCCATGTCGCGTATTCAGTGTTTGGTGACTTCATCACTATGTATTAGTTTGTTAGAGATAGATAGATAGAAAATCTTATACCGACCAGTTGGTATGAAACTAGATCAAATTTTTTTAAGGCTTCATCGAATCCAACACCGTGCGGATCCCCGCTCCGATAATCATCATATGCTCCATAGTGCGGTTTACCTTTATCATCCCAATGCAGCCCTCAAGCAAGGCGACGAGCGTCTTCGACATTACAAGCGGATCCACATCCGCCTTCACATTCCCCGCATCGATTCCAGCTCTCAACGCTTTCTCGATCGCCTCCTCCCAAATATTATAAAGCTTCAGCAAGCGAAGGCGAAACTCATCATCAAGGGCCGACATCTCCTGCGAAAGATTATTGAGTGGGCAGCCGCATTCGACGACCTCCGCGCACTCTTCCATCTCCTCCCTGAAGCCGTTGATAATCGCCATAAGATCGCTCAGCGGATCGACCGAAGTCGACAACGGCTCGACCCAAGCTTCATTCACATGGCCCAACAGCAACTCATCCACCACTGCATAACCCAACTCATTCTTCCCCTTGAAGTGGTGAAACAAGGCTCCCTTCGTAATCCCTGCTTGATCCACAATCTGGTTCACGCTCGTACCTTTAAAAGTCCCCCTGTGGAATAGATCCAAGGCCGTCTCCAGGATCTTCATGCGCGTTTCTTCAGGTTGCCGTACAGGTGCCATAATTGTAATCGAGCTATGCTTCTCGAGTGTCGGCAAAGAAAAACCGACCAGTTGGTATGTAGTCAAGCCTCAATTGGATTTTCATCTAAAAGGAACCACTCAAATCCAACTTAAGTAGCAGAAGTCGAGAGACTTCTGAGTCTCCGCTCCGCCCAAAAAAGAGGCCGCTTCCCAATCGAAGCGACCTTTCAAAATTCTCAGAATCGGACTAAGCCCTAGTAGACGTCACGCGCATAGCGACGTTCTTTCTGCATGCCCTTTAGGTAAGCCAAAGCGGCTTTGTCGTCCATCTTGCCTTGCTCCGAGATGATATCGAGAAGCGCCTGATGTACATCCTTGGCCATGCGACTCGCGTCGCCGCAAACGTAGAAATAAGCTCCCTCATCAAGCCACTTCCAGATTTCCTCCGCGTTCTCACGCATGCGATCCTGGACATAAATCTTGTTCTCCTGATCGCGAGAGAAAGCCAGATCGACCTTAGTCAAACGCCCCTCTTTCACGTAGCCTTCGAGCTCTTCCTTATAAAGGTAATCCGTCGCTTCATGCTGATCTCCGAAAAACAACCAGCTCTTCGTATCGGCATCGTTCGCCGCAATCTCTTCGATGAACGCGCGGAACGGAGCGATACCCGTACCAGGCCCCACCATGATCACAGGCGTGCTTGGATCCTGCGGCAATTTGAAGTTCTTATTATGATGGAAATAGATTCCGGCAGTGCCTCCTTGCTCCCATAAGTCCGCAATGAACGTAGAGCAGACACCCTTCTTCTCGCGTCCATGAGCCTCGTAGCGAACCGCCCCAACGGTAAGATGCACCTCATCCGGATGAGCCTTTACGCTCGAAGCAATCGAATACAAACGAGGCGACAGCGGACGCAGCAATCGGATAAAATCGCCGGCCCGCATGCCATGAGAAGGGTAGTCCTTAACCACATCCACCCAATCGCGTCCCCAAGCGTAGTCCTTTACCCATTCGCGGTCCTCCACCTTCTCAAGAAGCTCTTGATTGAGGCACATCTTAGCGTACTTCGTCAGCAAGGTCTTGCTAACAGTGCGAAGGTCCAAGCTATCGCGCAAAACGCTCACGAAGGGGATCGCCAATTCGTCGCCATAAGCCACGTTCTCGCGCCCCTCAATTCCAGTCGCTTGCAAAAACTCCTCAATCAAGTCCGGCGCATTGCGAGGAATCACCCCCAGGGCATCTCCCGGCTCATAGCTCAAACCGGAACCGTTCAAGCAAATCTCGGCATGAACCGTTTCCTTGGCCGACCCATCGCCGTTTAGATTGTACTTCTTTAGAAGCGGAGCCATGAAAGGATTCTTTTTGTTATAGTCCACCTTCGCTTCCGCAGGAGCCGCTGCGTCGCCGGCGGAGGTCGCTGCCCCGCCTTGAGTCGCGCCTGTCAAGTCAGCCAAAGTCGCCAAGGCTCCGCTCACCCAACGATTGTAAGGATCCTCAAAATCGAGGTCGCACTTCACCAAATCGAAAAACCGCGTCGCGCCTAAGGCCTCAAAACGCGCATCGAAATCAACCCCCATCTGGTTGAAATGCTCGTAGGAGGTATCACCCAAGCCAAGCACCGAGAAACGAGTCTTCTCTAGCTTCGGAGCCCCCTCTCCCATAAATGAGTCATAGAAATCCTCGACGCGCGAAGGCGGATCGCCTTCCCCCCAAGTGCTGATTAAAACCAAAGCATTCTCCACCCGCGCCAAATCCGCGACCTTCACATCCGCCAAATCCACTACGGACGCAGCAAAACCCGCTGCTTCAGCCGAAGCCTTCGCCTTGTTCGCCAACCCTTCGGCATTACCCGATTCCGAACCGAAGAAAACTGTGAGTGGCACCGCGTCTCCCGCAGGAACAGAAGATCCGCCCGCGCCAATGCCCGCAAGGAAGCCCTTCAAGTAAGTTGCTTGCTCAGAAGTGATGTTGCCGAAGACCGAATTCAACGAAGCCACTTGCTCCGATGAAAAAGGCGCATCGTTAGGAATTTGCTGATTTGATGTCTGGCTCATGGGCGAAATACGCGAATTTTGTCAGTCAAAAATCGATCGCAGTCGAAACCCCAACAGGAGGAGGAATAGCCCTTCAAGAGAGCCCAATTACCGCTGGGAGGGCAGAAACAACCCACCCGTTTCCCGAAACGCAAGCCCGTATCTTGCAGACCTCCCAAAAATGCCCTCCCAAACCCAGTCCAACAAAGTAGCGGAAGTCGAGAGACTTCCGCGACCTAAAACCTTCCCCTTGGAACCCCCAAGCCCAATCGCCCTTCCCCGCTGAACTCCGACTTCAGACTTCGGACCTTCGATCACAGCTCCAAATCATGCCAATTCTTAGTAAGAAATACATGCCCCTTCATTTCCTCAACCACTCCCGCAAAACTCGACAACGGCCCCTCCGGATCATCCACCGCCCTTATCGACACGCCTACGAAACTAACGGCCGACCGGCGAGACTCCTTCCCAATCACCGCCAAGGGAGGTTCCGTCGAAACGATAATCTCAGTCTCAGCCTCAATCCGCGAATCCTTCAACAGCTCCTTCATTCCGTCCAGAGCCGCCTCGCGACCCGAATCCTCGCGAATAATCCGCAAAATCCGAATCCGACATTCCCGCCACGCCCGATTGCTCTGCATCAGGTAGGCCAAAGTCAGCATCATCGACCCGTTCGACCGCGCGGACCACCAGACATCGATCACCGAATAGAGCTGATTATCCGCCACGCTTGCCTTCGCATAAACCAACAGATTCTTCTCCATTTCCAGAGCCTGGTGCACCGTACGCCCAAAATCATGATCCCGCAGCCACCCGCTCTCCCATTCGATCAATACCGTGTTCGGCTGGAGATTCCCCAAACCCGAAGCCTGCAGCAATGACGTGATCCCCTGCTCGAAATCCTTGGAAACCACCACCTTCGAGAACGCCGCCAACCCCTCCTGTCGGATCATCTCATCCGTCGATTTCGCTAGATTCTTCTGCCTTTCACTCAGTTTCTTCCAATCTCCCAACAGAATGTGCGAAAGAAACAAAACCCCCTTTCCTGCCTCCAAATAGCGCCCAAAACGCAGCAGCGTCTTACTATCCTTCAAATTGCTCATCACCACCAGCAAAGCCGGGCGCCAGTTCCTCCGATGCACCCGCGACGCCGCGAACTTCAGCAATCCCATACGCGCCATCGAAAACCAAAATCCGCTCCGCATATCGCCCCAAGCTGTCGTGTAAACCCGCCGCGCCAAAAGCGCATAGGTCACGATGATCACCAAACCCGCCAACACCGTCGCCAACACGTTCAAAAGCAGCATGATCGCGAGACAAGCCAAAGCCCCCACCAAGGACACCAGCCAATGCACGCTAAAGGTCGGTCGGTAAGTAGGATTTCCCGTCCAACGCTCCACCGCCGCCACCAAATTCACCGCTCCATAAGTCGCCAAGAAAAACATCGAAATCAACGGAGCGATCAAATTCAAGTCCCCCACCACCACGCAGATCAACGCAATCAAAGCGCTCGCCACCAAGGCAATCCGAGGCTCCTTCGAAGGCCCATGCCCCTTCGCCAGAAACCGCGGAAAAATCCGATCCTTCGCTAAGGCCTGCAAAGTCCGCGGCGCCGCCACCAAACTCGCCAAAGCCGACGACAACACCGCCGCCCAAAGCCCCGCCATAATCAAAGGCGGAAAGATCGAAATCTGCTTCATGACCAGCGAATCATCCTGCAAATCGCCGCGATTCGCATTCATCGCCAACCACACGAGCTGCACCAGATAAACGCCAAAGGTAAAGACCACCGCAAAGATCGTGCCCCGCGGAATACTCCGCGAAGGATCCTTCAAATCCCCCGACATGCTGACTCCCGACATAATCCCCGTCACCGCTGGGAAAAAGATCGCGAATACCGCCCAGAAGTTCAGCCCCTCCGCATACGACGCCTCGAAATTCACCTGCCAGTTCTCAACCGGTTGAAAGCCCGCGAAGAACGAAAGCAGCGACACCCCCAGAGTAATCAAAATCAAGAACTGCGCCCTTACCGCAATCCCCGCGCCGAACCAGGCCACCAAAAAGATCAGCCCCAAAGTCCCGGCAGAGAACAACCTCTTATCAAAGTCGCCCAAGAACGCCTGCAGTGATTCCGTAAAGCCCACCACGTAAAACGCTACCGAAATCGCCTGAGCCAAATAGAGCGGCACCCCAATCGCCCCCCCAAACTCCAACCCCAGCGAGCGCGACACCAAAAAGTACGCCCCACCCCCCTGAGCCTTCGTATTGGTAGCGATTGCAGACAGCGACAGGGACGAAATCAGCGTCACCGAATTTGCCAAGCAAAGCATCGCAATCGCCCCCCAAAGCCCCGCATTCCCAACGACCCAACCCGAACGGAGAAAGAGAATCACCCCCAAGATCGTCAGCGTATTCGGCACGAAAACACCCCCAAAAGTCCCAAACTTATTCGCCGCCTTCGCCATACAATTCCGTTAGGCGGCACCCATCGCACACCCCTCCCCCAGATACAATTCAAAACCCACCCGTAGCGGATCTGGAGACAGATCCGACCCCCGTCTTAGTCCTACTCTTAATCCCCCTGCCCAACCTCAGGTAGGGTTCGGGCGCCGCCCCGAACCTAACAAAGCCCAACCTCAATTCCGAAAATTCGATTACAAGCGATTCTCTAATCCGATCCCCCAAGGTCATCCATTCCCTCAACCCAATCCTAATCCTGCCGATCAACAAGAAACCGCTCCGGTTTCTAAATGCAGCCCGCCAAACACATCCTAACACTCCTCCCGGCCATCCTAATTCTGGCCGGCTGCTCCACCACCCAACCCCAACGCAAAGTAGCATCGAGCGTGAGCTCGATGATCGCCGCTCCAACGATGCAATACGCCACCGCATCGCGCCCCATCTCGGCCGTCTCGCAACTCACTCCTCACTCCTTGAAACTCACCCCTCCCGCTGCCTCGGCGGCGGCCCATCCTCAACCCAAACTCTCCTCCCACCTAACCAGTCGCTTCTTCCTACTCGCCCAGCAAATCGAGGCTGAACTCGCCGCCCAAGGGTCCCTCAATCCCGCGCAACTCGAATTCTCAGACCGCCTTTACGTCCTCCCCTCGCACGACTGGCTCGTATCCACCTTCCTCCCCTACATTGATCGCTACTTCGAAAAACATCAAATCCGCAACATCGGCGAAGGCCTCGACTGCGACAACATCGCCCAGCTATTCCGCCATCAACTCGTTCTTAGCAACGCCCAAGGTGGCGGCGCGCGCGCCGGCGATATCCCCTGTGGAATCCTAAAGACCCAACAACGTCGACCCTTCGGCGGCGTCCCGGGCGACGGCTCCTACCACAGCCTCATCCTCCTCCGCACCGACAAAGGCTGGCACGCCATCGAGCCCCAAACCCAGACCATTTCCCCCCTCGCCACCTACCCCAACACCCCTCACATCGACTGGGCTCTCTTCTAGCGGGTTTAGCGTCGCAATACCCGCCCACCCCATTTATTCACACGAAAATGAGAACCCTTGCGATCGTCTCATGCATTCTTTTGACCGCCTGCGGCGCTCCACCCTCTCTTCCTGAGAACTTCTCCCAAAACACATTCAAATTGGATGCAGAAGAAGGACTCCTCTTCGAACACGCCTTCTCCCTCAATCCAACCGGTTGGCAACTGGGAAAAACCCAAATGGCGGACGGCGCTCTATCGACAAGCGAAGAAACTCGCTGGGCTGAAGCCGTCCTCCCCATCCTCCCAACCCTCGACCTCGCCCAGGCCACCTACACCTTCTACTGGGAATCAAGCACCGACCCCTCCAAAGGCCAAGACCCCAGCGCGCTCCACATCAAGCTCCGCCTAACCGAGGACCCCAATCGCCGAGAACAACTAAGCTTCAACGCTCTCACCAGAGCCGCCAACAACTTCTACATGTTCTACATAGATCCTGGGTTCGAGATGGAATATCCTCATGTCCGGCACCCGCGACCACCAAGAGGATTCTTCTCCGACAAAGAAGTCTCACATCAATTTCGCATCCGCATAAGCCCAATCGACCACAACAAGCTAAGCGCTGTATTCAATTATTGGGACAAAGAGCAAAAGGCATGGAGCGAATTCCAAGATTCGAAGAAGCCTCCCAAACCGCAATCTTTCGAAGTCGACATCGCAAAGGACCTCGAAGGGTTCAGCGAAATCAAGGCGATTAATTTCATGTTCCCTCATGCCGCTGCCAAAGTCACGGCTACTGCTCTCACCCGCTCCGAGCCAAGCAGCGAGTAAGACCTAGTTAGAGATAAACTGATATATTCTATCCAACAGACCCCTCAATCGTTCAGGCTCGATTCGACTGCCCAGCATAAACGCGTGGGGTGCCCCTTCGAGCCTTACCAGCTCTAAATCTAAGCCCAACTCATCCGCGCGAGCCTTATAATCGGAGACCTGCTTGAACGGAACCGTGCGATCTTCGCTTCCATGGATAATCAGGGTCGGAGGTAAATCCGAATTCATCCAAAGCATTGGAGATAGCTCCCTCTCGCCTCCCTCTACTCCCGGGATATTCTTCACCCAAAGAAGCTCGCTTAAATTTAGTACCGGGTTAGCCAATACATAGCGACTTACTCCGCTTTCCCCGCCCAAGCTCAAAGCCAAATGCCCACCAGCAGACTCGCCGAACACAACGAAACTCTCGAGATCCCATCCCCGTCTTAAGCCCTCGCCACGAACCCAATCGCCAGCCGCTCTCACCCCTTCCATACAATCCTCGATCGTATTTCCCTCTTTACCCGCAAGCGGATAACTCACGTTGATGCATATTAAACCCCTCGAAGAAAAATAAGCCGCCAATTGCCTCATCAACGAGCGATCGCCCCCTGTCCATCCGCCGCCATGAATCAGCATCATGACAGGGAGTCCATTATCTAATCCATACTCGCGCTCAAAAGGGAGATAGATTTCGCCACTTACACCGCTATCCGAGAGCTCGAAAAATCGATCCGCCTCTCTCCCTGAGAGATATCTCTCCCAAGCCTCATTCTCTACGGCAGGCACGGCGCGCGAACACGCCGCAAGCGCGCTTAAGATGATTGAACAGAGAAGAATCAGAGGCCTCACAAAAGTTATTTCTCCGCAAGGCGAACTTAAATCAATCCCATACCGATGGCGCCACCCTCAGTCGGGAGATTTCTGCCCCCCGCATCATCAACCCTTCCGCAACCTCAAAATTCCGCCAACAATCCTTCCAATAGCGACGGAACGGAAATCCGCCCCTCTTAAAAACCTTACGATGGCGACTCCAAACAACGAATACAGTCCCCAGAAATAGAAACCGCTGCAGAAAGCCAGACACCCATCTACGCAGCCTTCCAGCCTCTCTCTGTAAAGACGCAATCCTTCCCGTCTGAAACTCGATATGCATGTCCTCATCCGCAATGATTTGATCGCAGATCTTCATCAAAACCAAGTCCCCCGTCGCCTCCCTTAGGGCCGGATAATAAGTCTGAGCGATAATCTCCGCCGTAATCAAAACCCGGATCGACACCTCCAAACCACCCAGCCGCCGCATCCACCGAAAGACTCCGTCAATCGCAGTAGATCCCAACAGAGGACTCCCCCTCAAATCCATGTACCTCCCCAACTCGGCCGCGTGTCGCTGTTCCTCTTTGATAAATAGCAAAGTCGCCTCGTGAAACCGCGCATCCCCCGTTTTCAACGCATGCCTTTGCGAAGTCTCGATCAAATGCCGCCCTTCCGAGCTCTCCCCATGCTGAAACTCGGCAATCGAAAACGAAATCGCCTCCCGCTCCTCCGGTCTCAGTTCATAGGCCACATCCCAGGGAACTTCCCGCAAGGCATCCCGGTTCGCCTTCAAACGATCCACCCAATCCTGAGATCCCCCCGCAGCC
>JBCCZW010000085.1:0-10137 GCA_039186805.1 Verrucomicrobiota bacterium | reverse complement strand
GGATTACCGTATTAGTTCGCATCAGCTCAACATTGCCAAAGCAAAGGCCTATGGGGTTGCCCCTTTCAATGTTAAGCAACTTTCGGTGAATAAGGGCACTTGGGAGGTGCTTGATCAGGATTTTTGCGCGCAAAACCAAGTGCTTCCGGTGAGTGTGGTGGGCAACTACATTGTGGTTGCCTTTGCAAATCCCTTTGAACTGACCGTATCAAGCCGCATTTCGGAAATAAGCGGTAAGCAGGTGGTTCCTCTTTTGAGTCCCGAGCGGGATATCAAAGAAGTCCTGAACCAAGATACCAAGCAGGAGGAAACTCAGTTTGACGACGTCGTTGAGGCAGTCGGCATGGAGTTTGGGGATGGCGAAGAGGCGGATGCGGAGGCACTGGAAGACGAGGAATCAGCCCCCATCATTCAGTTGGCGAATCGTATCGTCGAGGATGCTTATTTCGCGGGTACCTCCGATATTCATATTGAGCCGCGCGAGAAGGAATTGGTTGTCCGCTACCGTATCGACGGCGTGTGTCAGGAGAAACTGAAGCTTCCCTCAAACGTGGCAGGCTCGTTGGTTGCGCGTTTCAAGATCATGTCTAACTTGGATATTGCGGAGCGTCGCTTGCCGCAGGATGGGCGGATTGTCTTCAAGCAATTTACGAAGAAGAACATCGACATCGACCTTCGTGTATCAACCGCGCCTTTGAACCATGGGGAAGGTGTGGTCATGCGTATTTTGGATAAGGCGAAGTCGACCTTGCCTATGCCGGCGCTTGGCTTCTCTGAAGAGAACTTGGGCAAGTATCGCGAAGTGATTCGGAATCCGTATGGCATGATTCTTCACTGCGGCCCGACTGGTAGTGGCAAATCCATGACGCTCTACTCGGCCTTGAATGAAATCAACGATCCTGGATTGGTGATTCGTACGGCTGAAGACCCTATCGAGTACACGCTCAATGGTATCAACCAGATGCAGATGTATCGTCAGATTGGTCTGACTTTCGCGAGCGCGCTTCGGGCGTTTTTGCGGCAGGACCCGGATATCATTCTGGTGGGTGAAATTCGTGATACGGAAACGGCGAATATCGCGGTGGAGGCCGCTTTGACGGGTCACTTGCTTATCAGCACGCTCCATACGAACGACGCTCCCGGTACGGTAGCTCGTCTGACGGATATGGAAATCGAGCCGTTTATGATTTCATCTTCCCTGCTTTGCGTTTGCGCTCAACGCTTGATGCGTCGCGTGTGCAAAACTTGTCGCATACAGTATGATCCTGAAGGGCGTGAGAAGGATGTTTTGGAAGAAGGAATTGGCTGGAGCGGCCCTGTATTTAAGCACAATCCAAAAGGGTGCCCTCGTTGCAACAATACGGGGTATAAAGGCCGTGTGGGTATCCACGAATTGATGACGACGAGTGACGAGTTGATCGATGCGATCAATAAGGGCAGAGAGACTGCGGAATTGAAGAAGCTAGCGATCAAGGGCGGGATGAAGACGCTTCACCAAGACAGCTTGCTTAAGGTAAAAAGCGGAATATCTACGCTAGAAGAAGCTCTCGCGACGGTTCCGAAGGATTTGTAAGGAAAATCCATTTACGGAGCGTTTAAGTGGTCTGTAGGAAGAGGCTTTATGCCTCGAATAACTTTTCTGTGTTTGCTTAGGAGGGGTCGAGGCGTGAAGCCTCTTCCTACACGATTTGCATACATAAACGAACCCTCGGGAGTTCGCCTTGCTTTGCGGTTGATGCTGGGATTGGAGTCCAAGCATCGGGATGATGGGTTTTGCGATAGGCAGCGAGAAGCCGCTGCCTCCTTAGTATTTCTTGCCTATTAAACGGTTGAGGGCGCTGATGACGCCTCGGATTGAGGCAAGAGCGATGTTGGTGTCGATGCCGGCTCCATAGCAGGTGGCTCCGTTGGGGCCTTTAAGCTGTATGTAGGACACGGCTTTGGAGTCAGCTCCTTTTCCAAGAGAGTGCTCGGAGTAGCTTAGAAGTTCGTAGTCTTGGACCCCAAGTTCCTCTAACGCAGCGAAGAACGCGTCGATGGGTCCGTTGCCTTGGCCGCGTAGGTTAGTCGTTTTTCCTTCGTGCTTCACGACAGCCCAGACTTCGACTTCCTTGTCGCTCAAGCGTTCGCTGCGGAATTCGACAAGCTCAAGCGGCGATGCGAGGTCGATGTAATCGGAGTAGAATATGCGATGCACTTGCTCGGGCGTGATCTCTTCGCCGGTGTCGTCGGCCACGCGGTTGACGGCTTTGCCGAGTTCCTTGTGCATCTCCTTGGGCAGATTGAAGCCGTACTCCTTATCCATGATGTAGGCGACACCGCCTTTGCCGGATTGGGAGTTTATGCGGATGATCGCGCGGTAGCTGCGGCCGAGTTCGCCTGGATCGATTGGCAGGTAGGGGACCTCCCAGAGCGCTTTTTCATCCTCGGATTGCAGGGCAAAGCCTTTCTTAATGGCGTCTTGGTGAGAGCCGGAGAAAGCTGTGAATACGAGGTCTCCGCCGTAAGGGGAGCGTTGAGGAACGTCCATCTTGGTGGTGCGTTCGTAGACCTCGCGGATCTCGTTCAGATTGGAAAAGTCCAATTCCGGGTAGACGCCTTGAGTATACATGTTCAAGGCGACGGTGACGATATCCAGATTTCCAGTACGCTCACCGTTGCCGAAGAGCGTGCCTTCGACGCGGTCGGCTCCCGCAAGGAGGCCGAGTTCCGTCGCGGCGATGCCGGTGCCTCGGTCATTGTGCGTGTGGAGGCTGATGATGGAGCTGTCGCGACGTGAAATGTTGCGGCAGAACCATTCGATTTGGTCGGCGTGAACGTTGGGTGTGAAGAGCTCAACGGTTGCCGGTAGATTGAGGATAATTTTTTTGCTGAGAGTCGGTTCCCAAACGTCGGATACGGCTTCGCAGCATTCGAGCGAAAATTCGAGCTCCGTATCTGAGAAGATTTCGGGAGAGTATTGGAGAACGACGTTGGTGCCTGTGTTCTCGGCGGCAAGTTGCTTGACGAGCTTGGCGCCTTCGACGGCGATCTGCTTGATCTCCTCCTTGCTCTTGCCGAAGACGACGCGGCGTTGGAGCGGGTTGGTGGAGTTGTAGATGTGGACAATGGCATTCTTGACGCCTTCGAGTGATTCGAAGGTGCGGCGGATGAGGTGCTCGCGGCATTGCACGAGGACTTGGATGTAGACGTCGTCCGGTATTAATTTGTCGGATACGAGGCGGCGTAGAAATGCGAATTCCGTATCGGAGGCGCTGGGGAAGCCGACTTCGATTTCCTTAAAGCCGATGTTCACCAGCATTTTGAACATTTCGACCTTTTCCTCGACGTTCATCGGGATGGCGAGGGCCTGATTACCGTCGCGTAGGTCTACGCTGCACCAGATGGGGGCGGAATCGATGGTGCGATTCGGCCATTGTCTATCTGGCAGTTCGACAACTGGATAGGGTCGGTAGCGGGTTATTGGCGGTTTTTGCATGTTTCTTTGCCGTTAAAAATGCGGGTGTGACGGAAACGGCCTATCAGGCGAGGGGCAATCGAAAATGTGTTTCGGCGCGGCAGGTTTCTCAAGCGGCTTTCTTGAAGCGAGAAACCATAATGAACGTCCTGACAGCGGCTCCGTCTCTAGATTAGAGGAGGCTGTCGCTAGTAAGTCGTAGGCTAAGGACGTAATTGAACATCTGCTTGTGGGCAAAGGTGAGGCGGGAAAAGGGGATGTCAAGGTTGAGGTTTAGAGGTGGTTTTGAGGATGGGCAGCTTGGAAGATTGGCTTTGGAGGCCGTCCGCAAGCGGAGCCGCTACGGGAGGAGTTAGTGTGGTGTGGTGCCTGCGATTGCGCATGGCCTCCAGTGCAGGAGCTTTGGGCTTGGACTATCCGAAGGGATGCGGTGGTGTGGTTTTATGCCTCCCGGTCGTAGTCGAAGTCGTTTGCTTCGGAAGGGTCGATTGTCGATTCCGGGAGCGCGGTATTTTGTGACTCTTTGCGTAGAGCAAAGAAAAGCGGTGTTGGATCGGGGCAAGGTAATGGAGCGCTTAGTCGAAGCCTTGAGGAGTCTGCAGAGAGAGAAGGACATCAATTTGCTTTGTGCTGTTGTAATGCCGGATCACTTACATGTTCTTTTTACTTTGGGAAAGCGGCTTTCGCTATCGCAGGTGTGGGCAAGATTTAAGGTTCAAACGAAGGAGGCATTGCTAGATTGGGGAGCGAAGTGGCAAGAGAACTTCCACGATCACCGTATTCGAGATTCGGAGTCAGTGGATCGATTCGCTTACTACTCCTTTCTGAATCCTTATGTGAAAGGTTTATTGGCGGTGGACGAGATTTGGGCGGGTTGGTTGAGGAATCGTGAGTTTCGACCGGCGTTCCTTGAAAGTGTTAGGGAGGGAGAGTTGCCGCATAGCGAGTGGATCTTGAAGAAAGATAGCATTGGTCATTTGATCGAGATTGATATGAAGGGATGATCGTGGGTTCTGGAGGCCGTGCGCAAGCGCAGGCACCACGGGTGGGGTTAATGACTTGCCTTCGGATTTTTTGGGCACCTAGATTCGCGGGTATGTCGAAACCTCGTCGCACTCCCCTCTATGATTTCAATGTCGCTCATGGCGGACGCATGGTGGATTTTGCCGGTTGGGAGATGCCGGTGCAGTTCAAGAGCATCGTTGAAGAGCATAAGGCAACGCGGGCGGCGGCGGGTTTGTTCGATGTTTCGCATATGGGGGAAGCAATAGTCGAGGGACCGCAGGCGACTGAGTTTTTGGATTTCGTTTTGACGAATCACATTGCCCCGATGGAGCGGGGACGGGTGCTCTACTCGTTGATGTGCAACGAAGCCGGAGGCGTAGTGGACGACCTTTTGGTTTATCGAAAAGCGGAGGATTCTTATCTGCTTTGCTTGAATGCCGCGAATGTAGCGAAGGATGTCGCTTGGCTGCAGGAGAGGGCGGCAGATTTCGAGGCGGTGGTTACGGATGTTTCTGATGATTATGGGTTGATCGCTCTGCAAGGGCCCAAGGCCTTCGAAGTCTTGGCGAAGGTGACGGAGGCGGACCTGGATTCGCTTCATTATTATTGGTTTGTTGAAGGTGAAGTTTGTGGGGCGAAGTGCATCATCAGTCGAACGGGGTATACGGGTGAAAAGGGCGTGGAGTTGTTTGTATCTCCGAGCGATGCGGAGAGGGTTGCAGAGACGCTTTTGGAAGTCGGGGAAGCGGAAGGGCTCGCGCTGGCGGGCTTGGGCGCTCGCGATAGTCTGCGCTTGGAGGCGGGATATTCGCTCTATGGCCACGAGATCGATGATGTGGTAGGGCCGGTGGCTGCGAAGCTGATGTGGACGGTGAAACTCAAGAAGGACGATTTTGTGGGAAAGGCGGCGATTGAAAAGGCGAAGGCCGCGGGACCTGAGAAGCGTATTGTCTTTTTCAAGACAGGGAGTCGCCGGATCGTGAGAGCGGACGCTGAGGTATTGGCGAATGGGGAAAAAGTAGGTCATGTCGTCTCCGGCACGTTTTCGCCGGAGTTGAATGAGGCGATCGGTTCTGCCTTGGTTGATTCGGATGCCGCAAAAGCGGACTTATCTGTGGACATCCGTGGAAAGGCGATGCCGCTATTTGCGGCAAAGATTCCGTTTTTGCCATTGAATCCTCAGGCTTAGGCGGCTTTGGTTTTTCGGATCTCTATCGAGATTCGCGCCATTTTGCTGACCTAATCAGTTAACCTCTAAGTCTCCTTTTCACTTCTCGAATATGAACATTCCCGAGGACCTCAAATACACCAAAGAACATGAGTGGATCAAGTTGCTCGAAAACGATGAGGCTATCGTCGGCATTACCGACTTTGCTCAGAGCAGTTTGGGCGACATCACCTTTGTTGAGGTTCCGGAGGTGGGAGACGAATTTGATGCCGAGGGAACCTTTGGCGTTGTCGAGTCTGTGAAGGCGGCTTCGGATTTATACATGCCGATTGATGCTGAGGTGCTCGCCGTGAATGAAGAGCTCGAGGATTCTCCGGAGAAGGTAAACCAATCGGCTTTTGGGGAAGGTTGGATCGTGAAGATCAAGATCAAGGACCCTGGCCAGTTGGATGGCCTGCTCGATGCAGTGGGCTATGCAGAAGTAGCGAAGGACTAGGATTGCTTCTGCTGTGTATTGATCTTTTGGCCGCTCCTGTATGAGAGCGGCTTTTTTGCCGCGTTGGGGTTGGCCCTGCCCTTTGAGGGTAACGGGTTCCTGGCTTGTAGAGTCGAGTTGGGGGTGGTCGCGTCTAAATCGGATGGATGAATAGAATTCTCGGCTTTCTCTTTATGATTTTCGCTCTTTCGATGGCGAGCTTGGCTGAAGACAATCGGCCTAATGTGCTCTTTATTGCGATCGATGATTTGAATGATTGGGCCGGACCGTTTGGAGGAAATCCTCAGTGTAAGACTCCGAATATGGATCGTTTTGCAGAAGGGGGCGCGGTGGTCTTTAGAAACAATCATTGCGCGGGTCCGGTGTGCGGGCCTTCGCGGTCTGCCTTGTTGTCGGGGTTCATGCCGAATCGAACGGGCGTGTATGGAAATTCCCATTACATGCTTCAGTCGCCGCTGGTAAAAACGCATGCGGTTCTACCGGAGTACTTTCGGAAACATGGCTACTATGCGGCCTCCAGCGGTAAGATCTTTCATGCTCACCGGTTTGAGGACGGTCCTGATCGCGGGCAGTGGTCTTGGGATTTGCACGAGGGTGTGGGGGGAAGATATGAGGTGGATCAGTCGACCTTGTTTTCGCGGAGAAGAGGGATTTTGGGCGGAGTGACGCAAGAGAATCCGAAGTTTGCGGATCCGCACGGCTCGGAGTTCGGCTGGGCGGCTACGAAGAATCCGACTGAAGAAACGGGTGATTACATGACGGCCTTGTGGGCGGTTGAGCAGCTTAAAAGGGACTATGACAAGCCGTTCTTTTTGGGAGTCGGGATTTTTCGTCCGCATTTGCCTTGGTATGCGCCTCAGGAGTTTTATGATATGTATGATTTGGATACAATTGAGCTGCCTGAGGTTAAGGAAGACGATTTGGACGATATTCTGAAGCCGAATGGGGAAACCAAGTTCAAGCCGTCGGACGATTATCTTTGGATGAGTCAGGATGAGAAAATCTTCAAGGCGGGCGTGAGGGCTTACATGGCGAACGTGACCTACGCGGACCACTGTTTGGGCGTGATTCTGGATGGCTTGGAGATGAGCGGTAAGGCGGACAATACGATTGTCTTTATTTGGGGAGATCATGGCTGGCATTTGGGAGAGAAGATGAAGTTTCGGAAGGCCACTATCTGGAGCGAGTCGACTCGCGCGCCTTTGATGGTGAGGCTACCTGGAATGGATGAGCTGCAATTTTGCGATGGAGCGACGAGCTTGATCGACATGTATCCGACTTTGATTGAACTCTGCGGTTTGCCTGAGAAGGAATTGGATGGCCGGAGCTTTGCGCCATTGCTCGAGGATCCGGCGAGAAAATGGGACTATCCCGTGGTGACGATGCAGGGTCCCGAGACGGCGACCGTTAAGTATCAGGAATGGCGATACACGCGTTATTCGGATGGAACTGAGGAACTCTATGACTTAGGAAAGGATCCGATGGAGCACGAAAATCTGATTCGATCGATGACCGAGAAGGCTGTGGCAATGAAGCGGAAGCTGGAGAAGCATTTCCCCAAGGAATGGGCAGACGAGTTGCCTAGGGGAGCTAGCAAGGTGATCGACATTAGGAAGTCGCGAGATTTGGAGAGTTTGAGGTAGACCGCGACATGGCTTTTGCGGCGAGGATTAAGTGGATAGGCAGCAGGGTCGTAACCGAATGGTTACGGAATTGTAGGTGGACGGGTTCGCTGATTTGTTGTTAAATCTGAGGAATGAAATTCACTTTGGTCGCTTTGGTTTGGGTTTTGATTTTGTCGGCTTGCGGTAAGAAGGAGCCGATTACGCGTATTGCCTTTGGGTCATGCGCGAAGCAAACCTTGGAGCAGCCGATTTGGGTGGCGGTGGGGAAATTCAATCCGGATGTCTGGATATGGATGGGGGATAATATTTATGGGGACACCGAGGACATGGAGGTGATGGCGAAGAAGTATGCTATCCAGAAGAATAAGCCGGGATATGCAAAGCTAAGGGAGTTAGCAGAGGTGATTGGGACTTGGGATGATCACGATTACGGGATCAACAACGGTGGTAAGGAGTTTTCCGCAAAGGCTGGATCGCAGAAGGCTTTGCTCGATTTCTAGATGTACCGGAGAAGAGTCCGCGTCGGAGACAGGAAGGCGTGTATTGGACTCATAACTACGGCGAGGGCGAGGAAAGCGTTAAGGTATTATTGCTTGATGTGAGGTACCATAGAGATAGGCCCGGGCCGGCGGATGCAGACGTATTGGGAGACGCTCAGTGGGAGTGGCTAGAAGAGGAATTGCAGAAAAGCGAGGCAACGCTGAATGTGGTTGTTTCGGGGATACAGATCTTGCATGTGGATCACCGTTATGAGAAGTGGGAGGATTTCCCAGAGGCGCGGGAACGCTTGTTGAATGCGGCTGGCGAGGCTAAGGGACGAGTGGTGTTTTTGAGCGGGGATCGCCATATCGGCGAATTAGCTAAGCTGGAACGCGGGGACGACAAGAGAGAGTTTGTCGAGGTGACCGCGAGCGGCTTGTCCCATAGTTGGGAGGACTTTCCAGGCGAGATGAATCGTTACCGGGTGGGTGAAGTGTATCCGAAAAAAAACTTCGGGACTATGATTGTGGATTGGGATGAGGAGGAGTTGGCTTTGCAGATTCGTTCGGAAATGGGGGAGATTGTGAAGGAGATGGTTGTGGGGTTGTGATGATGTGTGTGTGACTTCTTTGTCCGCAGATAGACGCAGATTTTTCTGGTGGGCTCTGGAGACTTAATTTTCTGGATGATTTTAGGGGAATGAAAAAGGACGACCGGTTGGGTCGTCCTTCGATTGGGTTGGGTTAAGACCGGACGGAGCCGGTCTTTCCATTCTGATGGGCTCTGTTAGGTTCGGGGCGGCGCCCGAACCCTACCTTTGCTACCTGACTGTTAGGATGCCTTTCATAACGGGGGCGTGGCCGGGGAAGGAGCAGATGTATTCGTAGTCCCCTGGTTCGGTGGGAGCGTTGAAGTAGATCGTTTCCGTTGTCTTGGAATGGATGAGGCTAGTGTGGATGAGGACATCGTCCGATTCGGGCACGAAGTTCATATTCATTCCCGCGACTCCCAGGGTCATGGCTTCGTTGCCGATGGCTTGAGAGGTACCCGGTTTGCAGAGCACCCAGTTGTGGAGCATGTCATCGCTGCTTGAGAAGGTGAGTTGAATGCGTTCGCCGGGCTTGGCGGTCATTTCCTCTATATCGAATTTGAGGCCGACGATGGTCCCTAGGGAGATGCTTTGCTCGGCAGTCTGGCCGTTCCAGCTAGCAGGAATTTCAGTTGGGTTCTTAGTGGTCGGCTCGACTTCTCCTCGGTCAGCGAGGGCATCAGCGCCTAGGCCGCAGAGTTCATCGTCGAGGGGAATGATGCGATTCCCGTAGGGACGCTCGTTGAGCGTATAATAGGCGGTGCTGTGTACGAGAGTTTCTCCGTTGTCGGCGGAGCGAATGCCGTGAGCGTTGATTTCATGCACGTATCCATCTTCTAGGCACGCGACGCCGAGGCGAACGCTAAGACCGTCCTCGGCTACTTCGGCTTTGAGTACCGGGCAGCTTTGGTGATTGATGGGAGGGCTGCCGTATTGCGTGTGGTACTTATAGATAAAGTTGCCGACGCGGTAGTTGTTGGGGTCGGCGGCGCTCGTCTTGTCCACGGGTTCGGTGAAAGTGAGGAGAAACCCGTCGGGTTGGGCTTTGGCTTCGAGGATTTCGAAGGGGACTTTGCCAGTCCATTCGAGGCGTTCGATGCCTTGTTCCTTTCCGCCAGCTACGCCTTCCGAGAAGGCTTCCAATGCGGGATCATCCGCCTCACTTTCGGCGAAGACGGCAAAACTCTATTTGCAGGTCAAACTGCCCGCGGCTGGGGAAGCGTCGGCGGAAAGGAACAAGGCATCGAACGCCTCGAATGGACTGGCAAAGTCCCCTTCGAAATCCTCGAAGCCAAAGCCCAACCCGACGGGTTTCTC